>DASZCV010000068.1:0-9958 GCA_035942755.1 Thermoleophilaceae bacterium | reverse complement strand
GGCAAAGCTCGGCCTTGGTGGTGGAGCCGCGGCGAGCAGTGCCGCGGCCTCGGGAACGGGCCTTGCCGCCGGCTCGGCCGGCATAGCGGCGGGAGGCGCCGCCACGGCGGCCGGCGGAGCGGCCACGGGTGCCCTCGGCGCCGGCCTCGGCGCCGTCGCCTCCAAGGCGGCGGCCGGCATGGCGGCGGCCGTGATCGTCACGGCCGGAGCCGTCGAGGTGAAGCAGGTGGCCAAGCCCGATCGCGCCCCCGCTCCGGTGGTGAGCGCGGTTACGCCCGCCCCCATCACGGCGCCACTACCGAGCCCGGTCAAGCACAAGGCGACCCCCGCCCGGACGAAGGCCGCGGCGGTCAAGGCCAAGCCGAAGCCTGTACCCGTGAAGGCGGTCGCGCCCCCGGCGCCGGCCACCGCGCCCGAGGCCCCGCCGGTCCCGGCGCCCGTGAGCGCGCCGGTGCCGGCGCCGGTGCCGGACGCGGTTCAGGAGGAAGAGTCCACCACGGTCCTTCCTCCCCGGGCCGGGCCGCCGCCCCTCGCTCCTGAATATGCCTCCCCTCCCACGCCCCCCAGCGACACGACCGGCGCGGCCCCGCCCGCCCCGCCCGCCCCAGATCCGAAGCTGGCGGGCCCACAGCCGCCGCTCCCGCCGCCGGCTCCCTAGCTGCCTCCTCCTCCTTGGCGACGATCGAGGACTTCGACCGGCTCGACATGCGGGTGGGGCGGGTGCGGTCGGTGGAGGAGCTGGCGGAGGCCCGCAAGCCGGCCTGGAACCTGCTGATCGACTTCGGACCCGAGATCGGCACGAAACGCTCGACTGCCCAGATCACCAACTACGCCCCCGAAGAGCTGGAGGGCCGCTTGGTGGTCGCGGTCGTGAACCTGCCGCCGCGGCAGATCGGCCGCGTGCGGTCCGAGGTGCTGGTGCTCGGGGTGCCTGACGAGGAGGCGCGCGTCATCCTGCTCGGCCCCGATGCCGAGGTTCCGTTGGGTGGCCGGATCTTCTGAGAGGAAGGGCTCGGCCTGAGAGAGAGCGCTCGACCAGAGACAGAGGGCTCGGCCCAGGCAGCTAGGGGCCCGGTTCTGCCGAGGCCTCGATGACCACCTTGCCGGAGACGGCCGATCCCACGAGTCGCCGTCCGGGACGAAGGCCATCGAATGTGGCGGAGGCCGCGGCCCCCTTGAGCCCGGCTCTTATCAGCCGGCCTCCGACCCGCAGCACGTAGGGCTTGCCATCTCCGGAGCGCAACACCACGCGAATCGCGATGAACGGTGGCACCTTGACCACGAGCGGCCCGATCCTCCCCCCGCGTCCGGTCAGGACGACCTCGGACCTGGCGGCTTCCTCGTCTCCGGCGCCCCCGGGCTGATCCTCCGGAGAGGTCGGGCCCTTCGCGGCGTCCTCCTTGGGGGAGACGGTCTCCGTGCCCTTTCTCTCGGGAGTCGTGCGCGCCGGAACGGTGACGGTCCGGGGGGGCGGCGGCGCCGAGGTGGTGGCCTGCCCGCCCCCCTCGCCCTCGTCGTCTCCTCCGCAGCCCGCAACCAGCAGGGACGCGGCCATCATGGCCGCCGTGAGGGCACGACCACGCCCGGGCCGGAGTGGTCCGCTCATAATCATCCCGGCCTGACTCAGGCGAGCTTTTCCCGCAGGAACTCGATCGTGCGCCGCCACGAGAGGGCGGCGGCCTCCGCGTCGTAGGTGCCCAGCCGGTCCGTGTCGTTGAAGAACGCGTGTCCGGCGCCCTCGTAGAAGTGGAAGACGACGTCCTGGCCCGAGGCGCTGGCCAGCTCGCGCTGGAGGCCCCTGGCGTGCCCGACGAGGATGAACTGGTCCTCAGTGCCGAAGTGACCCAGCACCGGTCCCTTTATCTCCGCGAAGTCGGGCCTTCCGTGGGGCATGACGTAGTAATAGGTGACCACGGCCCTGACCTTGTCGTTGAGGGTGGCCGCCCACACCGACAGCCCGCCGCCGAGGCAGAACCCGACCGCCCCAACGCCCGGCCCCTCGACGCCGTCCTGTGAGGCCAGGAACTCCACGGCGCCACGCATGTCGAGCTCCGCCTGGTCCATCGAGAGAGCCATCATCTTCTGCTGGGCTTCGTCGGGCTGGTCGGTGGTCTCGCCCCGGAAGAGGTCGGGCGCCAGCGCGAAGAAGCCCTCCTTGGCAAACCGGTCACAGACGTCCCTGATGTGCTCGTCGAGGCCCCACCATTCCTGCAGGACCACCACTCCAGGGCCCCTACCGGAGTCCGGCACGGCGAGGTAGCCCGGGGCGCTGCCGCCGTTGGCCTCGAAGTCTACGTCGGGCATGCAGCCGCTCCTTGTCTCGGGGGGTCCAACCGGGCGGGGCGAGGATAGCTATTCGCCGGTGCTCGGCCTCAGCTCCAGTTCCCGGGCCAGCTCCCACCCGAGGGCCACACCGACCAGCATTCCCAGGCGGGTCTCCTCGGCGAGCAGCGTGCGCAGGGCCATGACGCGCTCGTTCGGGTCCTCGGCGCTCGCCGCCTGACGCACCTGGGACTCCTGCGCCTGGCCGAACCAGCCGCCCGCGTGCAGTGCGTCGTTGAGGATTCGCTGCAGCTGCGGGGCCACCCGGCTGACGCGCTGCTCGGCCTTGCGAAAGCGCTCCGGGTCGCTCAGCGCCTGCACCGCACGGTCGAGATCCTGATCGGTGAACGCACCCTCGGCCATGTGGGCTGTGATGATAGGTGCGTGACCTCCCCCAGGCTAACCGAGCTGTCACACGGAGCCGGATGCGCCTGCAAGCTTCCGGCGAGCAAGCTACACCCGCTGCTGGCCGATCTGCCGGCAAACGGGGATCCGGCGCTGCTGGTGGGAAACGACACGGCCGACGACGCCGCCGTCTACCGCGTCTCCGACGAGCTGGCGATCGTGACCACCGTGGACTTCTTCACCCCGATCGTGGACGACCCCGCCGACTTCGGGCGCATCGCCGCCGCCAACGCGCTCTCCGACGTCTACGCCATGGGGGGCACCCCCATCACCGCCCTCAACCTCGTGGCCTACCCGCTCGACCGGTTGGGAGGCGAGATCCTCCGCGAGATCCTGGGCGGAGGCGCCGCCGTGGCCGCAGAGGCGGGCGTGTCGATCGTGGGCGGTCACTCGATCGACGATGACGAGCCGAAGTACGGGCTGGCGGTGACGGGCACAGTGCATCCCGACAGGCTCGTTCGCAACTCGACCGCCCGGGCCGGGCACGACCTCTTCCTGACCAAGCCGATCGGGGGCGGCGTCGTCTCCACCGCCGCGAAGCGCGGCCTCGCGCCTGACGCTCTGGTGGCGGAGCAGGTGCGGGTGATGACCACCCTCAACCGTGAGGCCTCCGTGGCCGCCGTGGCGGCCGGTGCCAGCGCGATGACCGATGTGACGGGCTTCGGCCTGCTTGGCCATCTGCGCGAGATGGTGACCGCGGCCGGGGTGGGAGCCGAGGTCGATTCAGGCGCTGTGCCGGCGATAGAGGGGGTTCTCGACCTGCTGCTCGCCGAAGATCCGCCGGTCGCCGGCGGCACGCGGCGAAACCGCGCGTGGGCAGAGGAGGTGATCGACTGGGGCCCCGCCGTGGCCGAGGAGCGTCGCTGGCTGCTCTGCGACGCCATGACCTCCGGCGGCCTCCTGGTGGCAGCCCCGCCCGGCTCGGCCCTGCCGGGGGCCCGCATCGGCCGTGTGACCGGCGCGCCTGCCGGGCGGATCAGCGTCGGCTGAAGACCGGCAGGAGCAGGCCCAGCAGCGCGCCGGCCGCCGCCCCGGCGATGCCGGCCACCGCGCTCGCCTCCTCGATCGCGAGCGGGAGCAGCAGCAGCACCGCGAGGAAGACCCGCGCCCCGAGAAGGTCGTTCTCGCGGTCGTCTCCGCGGGCGGCGGCTCGGCGGTCGTCGACGAGCCAGGCGCACAGCAACCCGAGCGCCGCGCCGTTTGCTCCAAGCACCCAGTACACGCCCGAGTCCTCGAAGGGGGGCGCGATGTCTGCTGCCACGGCGGCGGCACAGCCGGCGGCGCCGGCCGCCAGGAAGACGAGCAGCACGGCCGGCCAGCCGAAGCGGCGCTCGATCATCGAGCCGAAGACGCCGACCGCCACGAGGGTCACGAACTGGTAGGCGAAGCTGTCATGTACGAACGGGGCGGTGACGTAGCGCCACGCCTCCTGGTCGACCGGGCTGATCCCGCCCACGTCCTCGAGGCCGAGGCCGCGCGCTGAGAGCACCAGCGTGACCAGCAGCGAGAGGGCGATGAGGGCAAAGGTCACGACGGGCCGCTTGTCGGGGGCGATGCCCTCGATCTCGTCGGGGCGCAGACCGGACAGTCGCGGGCGGCGGCGCTTGACGCGCGGCTCGGCGTCCTCTCCTCCGCGCTCCAGCTTGGGTGCCCGCTTGCGCACCCGCTGACCGCAGTACGGGCACTCCGTGACGTACGGACTGACCTCGTTCCCGCAGTTCTTGCACACGACGAAGAGGTCGGGCTGGCTCACGACTTTGAGAGTACCCGCCGCGCTCAGCCGGCCGGGTCGCTCGCGGCGGGCACGGTCTTGTCCACGATCTCCCCGACGACCTCCCGCAGGTCGTGGTTGGCCTCATAGACGACGAGTTGGCGCGCGCCGCCGTTGCCCCTCTCGAGCAGGTCCTCGATCCCGGCCAGCTCGGCCGCCGAGCCGAGGTCCTCTGCGTGTCCGGTGAGACGGTCTACCAACCGTCGGGCCAACTCGCTCGTGCGCACCCGTTCCCGGGTCGGCAGATCGACCAGCTCCCCGCCGAGGCCGTGGCGCGCGGCCACCCACTTGTTCTCGTCGAGCATCTCGTAGGGATAGCGCGAGAGCTCCTGCCCGGACTCGAAGTGCTCGGCAAGCTCCTTGACCATCGCCTGCACCAGCGCGGCCAGTGCCACCGTGTGCTCGACCCGGGTCTGGGAGTCCATCACCCTCACCTCGACGGTGCCGAACTTGGGAGGGGGGCGGACGTCGTACCAGAGGTAGGTGTAGTCCACGATCGACTTGCTGGCCACCATGAACTCGATCCGGCGGCTCCAGTCGCCGAAGTCGTCGTAGCGGGGAGGGATGCCCACGCGAGGGAACGCCCTGAAGATCGGGGTGCGCGTGGACAGGAGGCCCGTGCTGTCCCCCCGCCAGAACGGCGAGTTGGCCGACAGCGCGAGCAACAGCGGCAGGTGGACCCGCATCCCGTTGACCACGTGGATGGCCTTGTCCGGATCGTCCATGCCCACATGCACATGGATCCCGAAGATCAGCTCCTGGCGGGCCACGAACTGAAGGCCCGCGATCAAGTCGCGGTAGCGCGGGCGCGAGACGATGCGCTGGTCCTCCCACAATGCGAAGGGATGCGTGCCGGCGGCGCCGAGGGACAGCCCGCGCCGCCCGGCAACGGATGAGACGGTGCGCCGCAACGCCTCCAGCTGAGCGCCTGCTTCCGCGGCCGTCCGGCACGGGGTGGTGGCGATCTCGCACACCGACTCCATCAACTCCGGCTTGACCTCGCCCTCGGTGCCCGCGTCGGCCAGATCCTCGAGCAGGCCCTCGATCGAGTTCGTCAGGTCGAGGGTCTCGGAGTCGACGATCATCAGCTCCTCCTCTACCCCCAGGGTGTACGAGGGGCCGGTGAACGCGTGTTCCACGCGCCGCATCCTAGCCGCGCCCAATCGCGGGCCCCGGCCCCCTCGAAGCGGCGGGCGGGCATGCCCCCTCAAGGGAAAACTCGCCTCGCGGGCGGGTTTCCACGCGTTACGCGCTGGTAGTCTGGTCGGGCCTATGAGGATGCGTCAGTCGCTCGCCCAGTACGAGGCGGCCTTCCGTGAGGAGGCCGCCGAGTCCGTGCAGCGCCGGGAGCAACTGCGCCGTCAGGCGGTCACGCGCTCCCGGATGCGACGCGTCCAGCGGGTGCACAAGCAGGGCACGCTGCGCTTCATCGGGCTCTGCCTGGCGATCCTCGCCACGACGCTGATCGTCACAGTGGTGATGTTCCAGGCCCTCGCCCTGCTGGCGGGCTGAGGCCGCGAAAACCGAGCGTGTCAAGGACGCAGCGAGCGACGCGTGCTACGCACGCGAGCAAGCGCCTGTGCCCCAGAGGGTAAGGACGCCGGCAAGCGACGGTTTGCAGCGGCCTCAGCGGCTATTCGGAGCTCTTGAGGCGCTGTAGGGCCTCGTCGACCGCCGCGGGGTCCTCGGACGCCGCCCGATCACGCTGGATCTCGATGTAGACCTCCTTACGAAAGACCGGAATCGAGCGTGGTGCCTCGATACCGATACGGACCTTCTCGCCCATGATCGCGAGGACCGAGATCTCTATCTCATCCCCGATCATGATGCTCTGGTTGCCTTTGCGCGTGAGAACCAGCACCTGCGCCTCCCCCCGGTTCGCATGGAGCTTGCACGTCCGTGTCGTCCTTGCGCCTCTTACATAAGCAGGTTGGGACCCGCAAGGCAACCGGCTGAGCTTCCGCGAGGCGCGGGCCCTGCCGGCGATGGCAAGAGCACCGGTGTTGCTAGTGTCCCCGCTCCTTGGCACGTCGTTCTTTGAAACCGCAGCTGAACCAAATTCGGACATGGGTCCGCCAGGGACGCACCGACGCCTGGATCGCCCACCAGCTGGACGTGTCCGTCAAGGACATCTCGGCCTTCAAGCAGGAGCACGCGCTGGAGGCAGGCGAGGCAGTCGGCGGAGAGTCCGACCTGTTCGGGCCGACCGTTCACGAGGAGGAGCCCGACCTGCGCGCGGAGGACGAGGAGCTCGTGGCCGCCGCACTCGAGGCCGAACGCGATACCCCCGGGCAAGAGGAGGAGGGCGCGCCCTCCGAGGAGGGCGGCGAAGAGGGCGACGCCGCCGACGGCAGGCCTCGCCGGCGACGCCGCGGACGCCGCGGCGGCCGCGGCCGGGCCGGCTCGAGAGGCGGGCGGGCGGAGAAGCCGCTCGAGGGCACCTTCGACCACGGCGAGGAGGGCTACGGCCTGTGGCTCGACCCCGCCGTGCTGGACAACCCCATATACGCCGAGCACTGGGCCGGACACCGGCCCGTGACGGTCTCGATCGAGTCGGACCGGATCGTGATCACGCGTGCCGGCGAGGCCGACGAGGCCGGTAACCGAGAAGCGGGCTAGCGCTCGATCCTGCGACGGACCCTGCCGCCGCCGTAGTCGGCGGCCCCGCGCGCGTAACGGCCGAAGGCGGCATCGACGGCGAAAACCGCATCGGCTCCGGCCGATTTCATGCGCGCCAGCTCCGATGCCCAGTCGGTCCCCGCTGCGTACAGCTCGGCCAGCTCCGCGATCTCGAACACCGAGCCGAGACGGCGCCTCAGCTCTTCGACGACCGCTCCCACGGGCCGGTCGAGCGAGGGGTCGTGGCCCACGCGTCGCTCACCTTCTTCCCATTGCGACAGCGCGTTCTCGAGGGCGTAGGACACGCCCTGGCAAGCTACCCGGCCGCGACCCCTTCTAACGCCTGGGTGGGTTCTCGATCACGTAGGAGCGCTCCCCCTGCCTGACCATCCCGAGACGGCGTGCCTCCTGCTCGAGCGACCCGGGATTGCTGAGGCGCCTGACCTTGCCCTTCAGCAGGGCGTTCTCGGCGTTGAGCCGCGAGAGCTCCTGCCGCTGCGCCGCCCGCGTGCCCGACTGCTCGAACCAGTGCTTGATAGGGGAGATGTACAGCAGCAGGATCACGCCGAGCATGACCAGCAGAGCGAGTCGGCTGAGCCGGTCCCACCGGATCCCTCCACCGGCGCCCGCGCGGGTGGCCCTGCGCTGAGCGGAGCGGCGCGTCCGTGCGATCGCTGCGGCGTCCATCGGCCGGTGCTTCGCCCTTCGGGGAGAGCTTCCTCCTAGCTGCGAAAGACGCTGCGGCCGGGATACTCGGCGCGCTGGCCCAGCGCCTCCTCGATGCGGAGAAGCTGGTTGTACTTGGCCACCCGATCGGAGCGGGAGGGGGCGCCCGTCTTGATCTGCCCGCAGCCGGTGGCCACCGCGAGGTCCGCGATCGTGACGTCCTCGGTCTCGCCCGAGCGGTGGGACATGACCGCCGTGTAGCCCGCCGCGGCGGCCGTGCTAACCGCGTCGAGGGTCTCGGTGAGCGTTCCGATCTGGTTCACCTTGATCAGGATCGAGTTGCCCACGCCCAACTCGATGCCGCGTCCAAGGCGCTTGGCGTTGGTCACGAAGAGGTCGTCGCCCACGAGCTGGACCCGGTCGCCCAGCCGCTCGGTGAGCCTTTGCCAGCCCTCCCAGTCCTCCTCGTCCATACCGTCCTCGATCGAGAGGATGGGGTAACGCCCGGCCATCTCCTCCCAGTAGGAGGCCAGCTCGCCCGGGGAGAGGTCGCGGCCCTCGTGCTCGAGCCGGTAGACGCCGCCCGAGTGGAACTCGCTCGTGGCCGGATCCAACGCCATCGCGATGTCGTCCCCCGGCGTGTACCCGGCGGCCGAGATTCCCTCCATCAGTATCCGCAGCGCGGATTCGTTGGAGTCGAGGTCGGGCGCGAAGCCGCCCTCGTCGCCAGTGGCGGTCCCGAGCCCCCGGCCCTTCAAGGTGCGCTTGAGCGCGTGGAACACCTCGGTGCCCATCCGCAGGCCCTCGGAGTAGGACTTCGCGCCAACCGGCACCACCATGAACTCCTGGAAGTCGACCCTGTTGTCCGAGTGTGCGCCGCCGTTCAGCACGTTCATCATCGGCACCGGAAGGGTGCACGCCTCGTCGCCGCCCAGGTGGCGCCAGAGCGGATTCCCGGCGTCGGCAGCCGCTGCCTTGGCGGCGGCGAGCGATATGCCGAGGATGGCGTTGGCCCCGAGCCGGCCCTTGTTGGGAGTGCCGTCGAGCTCGATCATCGCGCGGTCGAGGCCTTCCTGATCGGAGGCGTCGCGACCCTTGACCGCCACCGCCAGCTCACCGTTTGCGTTGGCCACCGCCTTGCTCACGCTCAGGCCGCCGAACTGCGAGCCGCCGTCGCGAAGCTCGACTGCCTCGAACTCCCCCGTCGAGGCGCCCGAGGGGACCGCCGCGCGACCACGGGCGTCGGTGACCAGCGTTACCTCCACCTCGACCGTCGGGTTGCCGCGGCTGTCCAGGATCTGGCGGGCATGGACGTGCTCTATCTCGCTCAACGGGGGTCTGCCTCCTCGATCTGCGCTCGGAATTGCGCGGCCTGACGGCGCAGTGTGACCTCCGGATCCACTTCGAGCGCGCCGGCGGCCTCCACGGCCGCGAACAGGAGCCGGCCCACTTCCTCAAAGCGTGTCTGCCGGGAATCGCTCGGCGTGGGGGAGAGCAGCCGCTCGCAGCTGCGCCTAACCTCCACGAGCGCCTCGTCGGCTGCCTTGCCGCCGTGCCCTGCGCTCTCGGCGCGCTTCTGCAACTTGCGCGCGTAGAGGGTGGCGGGCAGGTTCTCGGGGAGCTCCCCGAATATCTCCCCGCCGCGCTCGTCGTCGCGCTTGATCTGGTTCCAGTTGCGCACGACATCGCCCGCGGTCTCCGCCGGCCGGTCTCCGAACACATGAGGGTGGCGCCTGATCAGCTTCTCGCGGCAACCGTCGGCCACCGCCGCGAGGTCGCCCTTCCCCCGCTCCTCGAGCAGCAGCGAGAGGAAGAAAACCTGGAACAGCACATCCCCCAGCTCGTCAAGCAGCTTGGCGTCGTCGCCGGAGTGTGCGGCATCGGCCAGCTCGTATGCCTCCTCGACGGTGTGCGGGACGATCGAGCGCTCGTCCTGCTCTCGATCCCAGGGGCACTCCCTCCGGAGTCGCCGCGTGATCTCTTCGAGGCGCGTCAGCGCGCCGGCGAGACCCTCGCCCACGTCATCCGTCAGGGTTGGGCAGGCGGAGCCGTGGGGTCTGCCCCGCCCTGCGGCGGAGCGCCCTGGGGCGGAGCGCCCTGCGGCGGAGCGCCCTGCGGCGGAGCGCCCTGCGGCGGAGCGCCCTGCGGCGGAGCGCCCTGCGGCGGAGCGCCCTG
>DASZCV010000067.1:0-16696 GCA_035942755.1 Thermoleophilaceae bacterium | reverse complement strand
GCGTACTGACCTCCGACGAGCGCCTCTTCCTCACCGACTTCCGCTACGTCTCCCAGGCGCAGGAGCAGGTACGCGACTTCGAGCGGCTGCCGGCGGGGCGCGAGCTTGTCAGCGACCTGGCGCCGCACCTGCGCGGGCGCGCCGGCTTCGACGACGCGCACCTCACGGTTCGCACCCATGCGCGCCTTGCGGAGGAGGTGGCCGAGGGGGTCGAGCTGGTTGCGGCCGGCGGCCTCGTGGAGGGGTTGCGCGAGGTCAAGGAGGAGGGCGAGCTCGACCTGATGCGGGAGGCGGCGAGGCTGGCCACGGAGGCGCTCCAGCGCACCCTCGACGGTGGGCTCGCGGGGCGGACCGAGCTCCAGGTCGCCCGCGAGCTCGAGCAGGCACTGCGCGACGGCGGGGCGCAGGAGCCCTCGTTCCCCGCGATCGTGGCCGCGGGGGCACACGGCGCCCTGCCTCATGCCGAGCCACGCGACGCCGAGATCCCCCGCGGCGCTCTGGTCGTGATCGACTGGGGCGCGCGGGTGGACGGGTACTGCTCTGACTGCACCCGCACGATCGCCACGGGGCCCCTCGATGGGCGCGGCGAGGAGGTCTACGAGCTGGTGCGTAGCGCTCAGGAAGCATCGCTCGCCGCCGTGCGCGCCGGTGCCGAGAAGCGGGCGGTAGACGGCGTGGCGCGCTCGATGATCGAGGAGGCAGGCCACGGCGAGCGCTTCGGCCACGGCCTCGGCCACGGGGTCGGGCTCGAGGTGCACGAGGGGCCGCGGCTGACCAAGCAGGCGGAGGGCGAGCTGTTGACGGGCAACGTCGTCTCGGTCGAGCCCGGCGTCTACCTGCCCGGCGAGCTGGGTGTGCGGATCGAGGACCTCGTGGCGGTCACGGCAGACGGAGCCGAGGTGCTCACGAGCTTCTCGAAGCAGCTCACGACGGTCGAGTAGCCGGTCCGGCGCGGTCCTTACCATGGTCCTGGCAGCCGTCGCGACGTTCGTCGGTGCCTCGGTGGCCTCGGCCACCGGCTTTGGCTTCGCGCTCATCCTGAGCCCCGCGATGTTCGCGGTGCTCGAGCCCGACGAGGCGGTCACCACCCTCCTCATGCTCGGTCTGGCGCTCAACCTGCTGATGCTCTTCGGCAGCGGCGGGCAGCCGGGCGCCATCCGCTGGCGGGCCGTATCACCGATGCTGGTGGCAGCCGTTCCGGGGCTGGGGGCGGGGGTTCTCCTGCTGGCACTGATGTCGAAGCCGGTGCTCCAGATTGCGGTCGGGATCGCGGTGAGCGGGGCGGCCCTCGCGCAGGGGCGCTCGGGGGCCGGGGCCGGTGACGGTACGCGTGCGCCGGCCCGTGGAGTGGAGACCGCGCGCGAGGCGCCGTGTGCGGGCGAGAGCCCGCGCGAGCCGGCGTTGGCCTCGGCCTGTGCGGTGGGCCTCGCAAGCGGAGCGCTCACCACCTCCACGACTGTGAGCGGTCCTCCGATAGTGCTCTGGCTCCAGGCGCACCGGATCCCTCCAGAGGAGTTCCGCGCCTCGCTCGCCGCCTGCTTCCTGGGACTCACCGTGGCGGGCGGCGCCGTGCTCGCGGCCGCAGACATGCTGTCGCTCGACCCGGCCGTCGTCCTTCCGCTCCTCGGCCTCACCGTGCTCGGGCAACTGGTGGGCACGCGCGTGTTCCGCGGCCTGGACGCGGGCCATCTCCGCTGGGCGGTGCTGGCGCTGGTGTTCGCCGCGGGGGTGGCGAGCCTGGCGGCGGGGGTCGCGGGTTTGCATTAGTCCCAGACGACGATGCGAGAGTCCTCTTCCCAGGGTGAGGCCACACTCGCAAAATAAGACTGGAGAGAGCTTCCACGACACGTTCGCCCAGGTGCTTCGGTTTTCAGTTACTTCAATGGGCACAACATGGACACCTGGATCGACTGTCTCACCAACGCCACGAATGTCCTCGCCGCTCGAGCTCGACACCGCCGGGCCACGCCGCTCACGGGGATCGCGGGCGTCGGCCTCATGATCGTGCCGTGGCGCCGCGGTGCCTCAACGCACTCAATGCCGGTCGGACCGTCGTTTCCGCGCCCTCGAGGGAGGACGCGAGGGCGGCCTTGGACCCCACGTCT
The DNA here is from genome assembly GCA_035942755.1 of Thermoleophilaceae bacterium. GTDB lineage: Bacteria > Actinomycetota > Thermoleophilia > Solirubrobacterales > Thermoleophilaceae > JAAYBF01. The sequence goes on along the minus strand of DASZCV010000067.1, from coordinate 14,591 downwards.
GCGTCCCGAGCTGGCCACGTTGACGACCTGCCCAAGGCCGAGCAGAAGCGCTGCAGACCGCGGTCGTGACTACCGTGAATATCTCGACATGGGTCGCAAGCCGGGTACTCGCCTGCAGCCGAGTCCGGCCGACTGCTATACGCCGCCTTCGACCTTGATCCCGGTCTCGACGCGCCCCGCGTAGGAGATGACCTCGAAGAAGACCTCGAACAGGTCACGACCATCGGAAGTGACGAAGTAGTTGGAGAGGCTCGTGATGTCGGGGCTGATGTCCTCCCCCCACGGCGGCCGTGCCGAGGGATCCTCGATGTCCCATATCGCGTCCGTTGGAGGGAACTGCTTGAGCTGTTCTTGGATCGTCGCCAACTCCGACCGCGCTGTAGCGACCCGATCGGCGGAGATCTCACCGCGATAGAGCTCGTGCTGCACCGCCGGAAACTGGCTTCCCCAACCCTCTGGTTCGAGCCGATGAGCCACCGTGCTGAAGAAGGAGTGCAGGAAAGCCTGACTTCCCACCACCCAGACGTTGGAGCGCACTCTCGGCCCGACAGCCATCCGAGTACCTTATTCCTGACGCTGGCTCGCTCGTGCGGAGGCGCGTGACCTGACCGAGGATAGAGCTCGGCGACCGCGCATGCACCCAGACCGTGAGCCCACACCTGGCTGAACATGACCGGTTCATGCGGGGCTGTAACAAGGTGAAGGGGCGCGGCAGCCAGCTGGACTTCCTGCGGCTGCGCGCGCACGCCACGCCGGGGATCGGGAGCCGGACAGGGCCGCGCGCGGCCACGTAGACAATGCGATCAGTGGATACCACGATCTTCGGCGAGCACGAGCAGCGGGTGATCGACCAGCTCGACCGCTGCGTCGCCCAGGAGGAGGGCTCGCGCGGCGTGCTCTGCGCCGACGGCCACCTGGGCTACTCCGCCCCGATCGGGGGCGTCGTGGCCTACCGCGAGCACGTGTCGCCGGCAGCCGTGGGCTATGACATCGGCTGCGGGAACCTGGCCGTGCGGACCGATCTGCGCGAGGAAGAGATCCTGCCCGTCCTGCCCGCCCTGATGGACCGCATTTACTCGGAGGTGTCCTTCGGCGTCGGGCGCCGCGATGGCAACGCGGCCGACCACCCGGTGATCGACGCCATCCGCGAGGCGGACTTCGATCCGCAGCGGGCGCTGGCCGGCGACGCCGCGAAGCAGCTCGGCACCGTCGGAGCCGGCAACCACTACGTGGACCTGTTCGCGGGCGAGGACGGCTCGGTGTGGGTGGGGGTGCACTTCGGCTCGCGCGGGTTCGGCCATCTCACCGCCTCGGGTTTCCTCGCGCTCGCGAAGGGCATGCCGTTCGAGAGCCGCGCGCCCGAGGGCGAGATGGAGGCGCCACCGGATGTCCTGCGGGTGGACACGGATCTCGGGCAGAGCTACCTCTCGGCGATGGAGCTTGCGGGCGAGTATGCCCACGCCGGCCGCGAGGTGGTGGTCGAGCAGGTGCTCGCGATCCTCGGCGCCCGGGCGCTCGACACGGTCCACAACCACCACAACTACGCCTGGCTCGAGGAGCATGAAGGCGAGGGCTTCTACGTGGTGCGCAAGGGCGCCACGCCGGCCTTCCCCGGCCAGCGGGGCTTCGTCGGCGCGACGATGGGCGAGCCGGCGGTGATCCTCGAGGGAGTCGACACGCCGAGGGCCGCGCAGGCGCTGCACTCCACCGTGCACGGCGCAGGCCGGGCGATGTCCCGCACCGCCGCCGCGGGCAGGCGGCGCAAGCGCTGGGCGTGCGTGGTCCCCGGCTGCGGTTGGGTGCAGCCGCCACGTACCCCCAAGCCCAGGGACGCCCGCTGCCCCGCATGCGGTGGAGGTCGGCTCACGAAGCGATGGGTGCAGGAGGCCCCGGGCGCAATCGACTGGAAGGCCGCACGGCGAGAGTTGCGTGAGCTCGGCATCGAGCTGCGCGGCGGCGCGGCCGACGAGGCGCCCGGCGCCTACAAGCGGCTGGGAGAGGTGCTCGCCGCCCACGAGGGCACGGTGAAGGTCCTGCACGAGCTGCGGCCACTCGGCGTGGCGATGGCCGGTCCGGAGACCCTCGACCCCTGGAAGGACTGATCACCCGGCTCGGCGCTCCCCGTCCTGCTCATATGCGAACATGTGTTCGCCCATGGTCGTCTGCGCGCTCATTCCCCGGTTTGCCCTACTGGCAGCGCTGGGGGACCGGCGCGCGCTGCTCTCCGAGCCCGTGGCCCTGGCGCCCGAGGCGGGGCGCGAGCAGATGGTGGGGGAGGTGTCCGCAGCCGCCGAGGCGTTCGGTCTGGTGCAGGGCATGCGCCTGGGTGAGGCGCTGGCTCGCTGCCCCGGGCTGCGGCTCGTGCCGCCGGACCCCGAGGCGGTGCGCGGCCTCTGGAGCGAGGTGCTCGATCGGATCGAGTCGATCGGTGGGGCGCCGGAGTCCGACCGCGCGGGTGCCGCGTTCTTCGAGGCGAGGGGGCTGCGCGGCATCCACGGAGGCGATCTCGGCGGGGTGCTCGCCGCGTCACGGAGGGCGCTCGGGCGCAGCACTCGCCTGGGAGTGGCACCGGCTCGCTTCTCGGCCTACTGCGCGGCGCTCCAGTCCAGGCCGCGGCGGCCGCCGGTAGTCGTGGAGGAGCGTCAGGCGGCGCGCTTTCTCGCGCCGCTGCCGGCCGGGCTGTTGCGCTCGCGACCCGAGCTGGCTCTTCTGCCCGACACGCTCGAGCGACTCGGCATCCGCACCCTGGGCGAGCTGGCCGCGCTGCCCTCGCGCGCGGTGGCCGAGCGCTTTGGCCATCCGGGCCTGCTTGCGCTCGACCTCGCTCGCGGGCGCGACACCCCACTCGACCCGCGGCGTCCGTCCGAGCCGGTATCGGAGCGGATCGACCTTCCCGAGGCCGCCTCGGGGCAGCAGCTCGAACGCGCGCTCGATCTCCTGATCGCGCGGGTGCTCGCGCGGCGCGAGCGGCGGGGGCGCTCACTTCGGGCGCTCGCGGTGTCGGCGCGCTTCGTGGCGGGCGGCACCTGGCGTGAGCCGGTCACCCTCCGGCAGGCCAGCGCCGATCCGGAGCGCATCCGGCTCGCGCTCGGGCCGAAGCTGGGGTCCTTGCCGGCGCCCGCGGATGCGCTCTCACTCGAGGTGGAGTCGTTTGGCCCGCCCGCCCAGGCCCAGGGCCGGTTGCTCGACGAGGAGGGCGCCGCCCGTCGCGCGCGGCTGGGGGAGGCGGTCCATCAGGCGCGCCAGGCGGCAGGAGATGCGGCCGCGCTGAGGGTGCTGGAAGTCGATCCCGAGTCACGGCTGCCCGAGCGCCGAGCCGTGCTCGCTCCCTTTGTCGACTCCCGGCCGGAAGGGAGGCGCCGCTGACCACGCGCGCGTCCAGGCGGCTGTCGACTCCCCGCCCCGCGGCGGTGCGCGTCGGGGAGCACGGCGTGCCAACGGCCCTCGGGCGCACCGCCGTCGATTGCATGCTCGAGGACTGGGTGGTGGAGGACCGCTGGTGGTCGGGCAAGCCCCTGCGCCGCCGCTACTTCGAGCTGGTGCTTTGCGACGGGCGCAACGCCGTCGTGTTCCACGACCTCGTGGCCGGGAGGTGGTTCATCCAGCGGGGCTGAGGGGATGGTGAGAGTACGCCGTCCGGTGAGTGGCCCCTCGACTTCGCTCACCGCGCACTACCGCGTCTGGGGGACAAAGCCGCTCCTGGGGCGCCGCGAGGGCCCGGCGGCGCTATGGCCCGGGTGCCGACTCCCTGGGGTTCGGGCCTTTCGACATCAGATGGATGCTCGAGGCCTGAACCCTCGGAGTTTCAGGCGGCCGGTCGGGGCGAAGTCTGTGGGTTCGGGCCCTTTGGCATCGGATGGGTGCTGAACGGCCTGAACCCTCGGATTCTTGCGGTCGGCGGGGGCGAAGTCTGTGGGTTCGGGCCCTTTGACATCGGATGGGTGCTCAGGGGCCTGAACCCCCGATTCTCAGTGGCCGGTGGTGGGAGAACCCCCCGCTCTCCGTTCCCTGAGAACGCACCACATCTTCCACCGGCTCGAGCCTGCCGTGAGGGACAGGGCCCCGGTCGACGAGCTAATCTGGGCTCTCGCCGCTCGGCAGCACGGTGTCGTCTCCCGGCGCCAGCTCCTCGAGCTCGGCGTCGGCCGGGGCAGCATCCAGGTAAGGACGCGCAGAGGCTGGCTGAGGCCCCTCTGGCCGGGCGTCTACGTGGTTGGTGCTGCGCCGCTCGGTGACGCCGGGCGCATGCTCGGCGCCACCCTGAGCCGTCCGGCGGGCACAGTGGTCAGCCACCTCTCGGCGGCATCGCAATGGGGGATGTTCAGGTCGGGCCTCGCCCTCGTCGAGGTCACGGTCCCGGCCGGCAAGGGCCACCGCGGGAGCAAGCTGCTGGTGGTCCATCAGTCCACGCAACTGGGAGCCGACGAGGTCACCGTCCGGGACGGCATCCCCATAACGCGTCCGGCACGTACGGCGATAGACATCGCGGGCCGGCTTGGCGACAGGGCACTCGAGCGCGCGGTGGGAGAAGGACATCGCGACGGCCTGTTCGACGAGAGTGTGTTGCGAGAGGCGATTGCTCGGCACCCGGGCCGCCGCGGCTCATCGGTCCTTGCGCGGTTCCTGGACCGGCGTGGACTGGGCCGGGGCGCACCGGCAAGCGAGTTGGAGGACCTGCTGCTGGACATCTGTGACCGGTACCGGATTCCGCCGCCCACGGTCAACGTCAGCCTCGGTGGCTATCACCCGGACTTCCGCTGGCCCGAGCAGCGGTTGATCGTTGAGACCGACGGCAAGCGCGACCACCTCAACGACCGGGCGTTCGAAGCCGACCGACAGCGCGACGCCGAGCACCTCCTCGCCGGATGGCGCACGCTGCGCTTCACCTGGCTGCAGCTGAGTGAGCGCCCGGACTGGGTGGCGGCGACGGTGCTCTCCGCGCTGGCCGCCCCGCAGCCCGCCGGCTCTGACCGGCACCGCGGGCAAGCCGGCTCATTTCTTAACACGCGCTCCACGCTGCTTAAGCCGGCACCAAGAGAGCATGAGGACACTTGAGGACAGGTGTGGGCGGTCCCGCTCGGACTCCCCGTTGGGACCGCCCCGCCTTGTGAGACTGGTGGAGGGGTACGCCAAGCGGTGCGGGAGTCCTCAGGCAGGTGGGCAAGCGCCGTGGCGTGGCACATATGCGAACATACGTTCGCATGTCGTACGTCGAGCTCCACTGCCACTCCGCCTACTCGTTCCTCGACGGAGCATCCCATCCGCTCGAGCTCGCCGGGGCAGCAGCCGAGCTGGGGTACGAGGCGCTCGCCCTGACCGATCACGACGGCCTTCACGGGGCGATGGAGCTGGCCCAGGCGCTCAAGCCGCTCGGGGTGCGGCCGATCACCGGCGCGGAGCTGACGATGGAGGACGGCGCTCACCTCACCTTGCTGTGCGAGACGCGCGCGGGCTACAGCAACCTCTGCCGGCTGATCACCGAGGCGCACGCGGGCACGCGACCGAGGGGGAGGGCGGGGAAGGATTCGGCATGGACGCGGAATCCTTCGAATCGCGGGAAGGATTCGGCACGGACGCGGAATCCTTCGAGTAGTTCCCCCCTGCCGCCGGTAACCACCTACGGAGCGCTCGGGTGCCACGCCGAAGGGCTCGTATGCCTGTCGGGATGCGCCCGTCACGGCGCGCTCGCGCGAGCGGTCGAGGAGGGCCGCCATCCGGAGGCACTCGCGGGTGCGCGGCGCCTGCTCGCGATCTTCGGCTCGATGAACCTGTGGGTCGAGCTCCAACGGCCCTACGCCCGCCACGATCGCCGCCGCAACCGGCGGCTGGCACAGCTCGCCGAGCGGATCGGCGTGCCGTGCGTGGCCACGGGCAACGTGCACTCCCACAACCGCTCGCGCGCGCGACTACAGGACGCGCTCGTGGCGGTGCGGCTCGGAAAGACGATCGACGAGTGCGAGCCCGAGCGGCGCGGCAACAGCTCCCACGCGCTCGCCTCGCCGGCCGCGATGGCCGAGCGCTTCGGCGAGCATCCGGACGCGGTGGCGGAGACGGTCGGGCTGGCGGAGCGGCTGCGCTTCGACATCACGAGCGATCTTGGCTATGCCTATCCGGGCTCCGAGGACCCGACCGCCGACCGCCGCCTGGCGGAGATCTGCCGCGACCGGCTGGCCGAGCGCTACTCGGGCAGCCGGCACCGCGCCGAGAGCGAGGCGCGACTTCACGAGGAGCTGCGCGTGATCCGCTCGCTCGGGCTCTCCGGCTTCTTCCTGTTGCACCGCGACCTGCTCGAGCTGGCGCGCGAGGTGGCCGCCGAGGTGCGGGGGCCGGACACGGTCCGCGCGCTGCTGCCGCCGGGGCGGGGGAGGGGCTCGAGCGTCTCCTCGATCGTCTGCTACCTCACCGGCCTCTCGCACGTGGATCCGGTGGCCACCGACCTCCGCCTGGGCCGCTTCCTGAACGAGGAGCTGACCGCCCTGCCTGACATCGACCTCGACTTCCCGCGCGACATCCGCGAGGCGCGGATCCCCCGCGTCCACGAGCGCTACGGCCACGACCGCTCGGCGCTCGTGGCCGCCTTCGCCACCTACCAGGTGCGCTCGGCGGTGCGCGACTTCGCAAAGGCGCTCGGGCTGCCGCCGGGTGAGATCGAGCGCCTCGCCCGCACCGTCGATCCGTGGACCCCGGGCAACGACATCGAGAAGGACGTGGCCGACGCGCGCGCCGCCCGCGGCGGCTCGCCGCGCTGGCAGGCGCTGGTCCATCTCGCGCGCGCCGCCGCCGGGCTGCCGCGCCACCAGAGCCAGCACCCCGGCGGCATGATCATCTCGACCCAGCCGCTGATCGACCTCTGTCCGGTGCTGCCGGCGGCGATGGAGGGCCGCCAGATGGTGCAGTGGGACAAGGACTCGTGCGCCGACGCCGGCGTCCTCAAGATCGACCTGCTCGGCCTGGGGATGCTCTCGGCGGTCGAGCGTGCCGTGGAGCTGATCGCCGAGACGCGCTCCGAGCGGATCGACCTCTCGCGGATCGACTTCGCCGACCGGGAGGTCTACGGCCAGATCCAGGAGGCGGAGACGATGGGCGTCTTCCAGATCGAGAGCCGGGCGCAGATGCAGATGCTCAAGCGAACCAGGCCCGAGTCGCTCGACGATCTGACCGTGCAGGTGGCGCTCGTTCGCCCCGGCCCGATCTTGGGCGGCGCGGTCCACCCCTACATCGAGCGTAAGAAGCGGCTGCGCGAGGAGCCCGGCTACGAGGTGCCCTACGAACATCCCTCGCTCGAGCCGGCGCTGCGCGACACGCTCGGGGCGATCGTCTTCCAGGACCAGGTGATCGAGGTGGCTATGGCCTTCGCGGGCTTCAGCGCCGGCGAGGCCGAGGGCCTGCGGCGCGCGATGAGCCGCCGCCGCTCTGAGGCCGCCATGCGGGCTTACGAGGAGAAGTTCATCGAAGGTGCCACCCGGCGGGGTGCCTTACGAGAGACGGCCGAGCGGGTCTACACGCAGATCGTCGGGTTCTCGGGCTTCGGCTTCCCCAAGGCGCACTCGGCGGCATTCGGGCTGCTGGCCTACCAATCCACCTGGCTGCGCGTGCACTACGGCGCCGAGTTCCTGTGCGCGCTGATGAACGAGCAGCCGATGGGCTTCTACCCGCCGGACTCGCTGGTCCACGAGGCCCAGCGGCGCGGCCTCGAGGTGCTGCCGCCGTGCGTCGAGCGAAGCGACGTCGAGTGCGGCATCGAGCACGGCGCCGTGCGGATGGGACTCGGTTACGTGAACGGCGTGCGCGAGGCCGAGGTGAAGTCGCTGGTGGCCGAGCGTGACCGTGGCGGCGCGTTCCGCTCGGTCGCCGATCTTGCGGGGCGCTCCGGGGCGGGGCCGGACACGCTCGAGCGTCTCGCCTGGGCGGGCGCCTGCGACGTCCTGGTCGAGGGCCGCGAGGAGGAGCGTCGCCGCCGAGCGCTGTGGCTGCTCGGGGTGGCGGCGCCGGGAGTGGCGGTGGGCTCGGGAAGAGGAGAGAGGATCGGCACCCAGCTCGCCCTTCCGCTCGACCTCAACGACGCGCCGGGGTTGCGCAGCCTCGACGTATGGGAGCGACTCCTTGCGGACTACGGCTCGACCGGCGTGACCCTGCGCGAGCACCCGCTCGAGCTGATGCGACCGTCGCTCCCGGCGGGGGCGCTGTCGAGTGTCGAGCTCGAGACGGCGCGCCACGGCACCCCGGTGCGGGTGGCGGGCCTCGTGGTGGCCCGCCAGCGCCCGGCCACGGCCAGGGGCGTCACGTTCATGATGCTCTAGGACGAGCACGGCACGATCAACCTGATCGTGCCCCCGCCCGTGCATGATCGCTGCCGGCTGGCGGTGCGGGGCGAGCCCCTGGTGATCGCCGACGGCCGCCTCGAGCGCCGCGAGGGGGTGATCAACGTTCTGGTCCACGAGGTGCGGCGCCTCGATCGCGGCGATCTCCCGGGTGCCGAGGTCAGGCACATCGAGCCGCGCCGAACCTGGAGCAGTGAGGCCGCGCTTCCGTATACGGCTTCGCCGTCGACGGAAGCCAGGGAGATCGGCGATCTGCGCGCGGTCGCCCCGGCGGCCAACAGCTTCGGGCGGGGTCGGGGTTGAACATCGAGTAGCCGTTCCGCCTCTCGCACCGCATGGTGATCGTCAGCGCCGCAGGATCCCATCTCTCCGAGCGCAGCATTCTGATCCGCCGGCGGATGCCCTCCGATATACCTGGTGTGCTCCGCCTCTTCGACCGTCTCCTCGTCGCCCTCGGAGTCGCCCTGGTTCTTGGCACCGGCGGAGTCGCGCTCCTGTCGCAAAAGGACGGCGGCGGGGAGCAGTCGGCGAGCGCCTCGCAGGTCGAGGGCCCGGTGAGCAAGGAGGGCCGTGTGGGGATCAAGGCGTTCAAGTACATGCCCGCCGCCCTCACGGTCAAGGCCGGCTCGAAGGTCACCTTCGTGAACGACGACACCGCCGACCACACGGCAACCTCCACCGCAGGCGGGGCGTTTGACACCGACAGGATCGAGAAGGGCAAGAGCGGAAGCGTCACGCTTCGCAAGCCGGGGAGCTTCGACTACATCTGCGCCTATCACCCGTTCATGAAGGGCAAGATCCGGGTGGTGCCCTGATGCACGCCGGCGGGGGCGATCGTCTGAGGGTGGTGGGCGCGCTGTCTACGGTCGTGGTCGGGGCGGTGCACCTCCAGCAGTACGCCGACTTCATCAAGGACGTGCCCACCATCGGCGTGCTCTTTCTGCTGAATGCCCTCGGGGCCGGTGCTGTCTGCCTTCTGCTCGCCACGCGCGCGCGGGTGTTGGGCGCGCTCGCCGGGGTCGCGGTGTCAGCGACGGCGCTCGTGTCGATAGCGGTCTCGCGCTACGTCGCCGGTGGGCTGTTCGATTACGCGGAGCCGACGCTCAGAGGGCCGGTGCTGATCTCGGTCCTCGCCGAGGTGATCGCCGTGGTATCCCTTTCGGCCTACCTGGCCGGTGCCCGCTCTGCGCCGAAACCCGGTTCTCGGGTGGAGCGGCGGGCGCTTCCCTCTACGGCCAGGTAGCACGAATGGGCCCGAGAGGGTCGCTCCAACATCCGTCGAGGCCGGGAGAGGCGACCATAACCTCAGGCCCTAGGCGACGTTATGTAAGAAGACGTTGCACGTTAAACCAGGCAAGGAGAGCCATCCATGAAGCGACTTTTCATTCCACTGGGCCTGCTGGCGGCCCTGGCGCTGCCCGCCACCGCGTCGGCCGCCCCGACGAACGCAGACAAGCGCGAGGGCAAGCAGGAGTGCCGTGAGATGCTGAGGACCGTAGACACACGGGCGAACTTCGTCCAGATCGTGAAGCTCGAGGCGAGGACCAACAGCAAGAACGCCTTCGGTCGCTGCATCAAGGTGCGCACCGCCGACGCGACGAGCGAGCGCCGCACCGCCTTCAAGGCGGCCAAGGAGGCATGCGCGACTCTCAAGCGCGCGCCCGGCACCAAGGGCAAGCCTGCCAATCCCGGCGCCTACGGCCGCTGCGTATCGGCCGCTGCACGCGCTCTCAACGCCAAGGCAGATGCCGAGCAGAGGGACGAGACCCTGAACCCGGCGAAGACCTGCCGCGGCCTGCAGAAGGCCGACGCGGATGCGTTCAAGGCCGCCTACCCCGGCAAGAACGGCTTCGGCAAGTGCGTCTCGGCCGTGGCCAAGGCCCAGAACGACGAGACCCAGACGCCTGCCTGACCAGCACAGCCGGCACTGGGTAGTACGGGAAGGGGCTTCGGCCCCTTCCCTGCGTTCGGGGCGGGCCGATCGGCCCCCGCGCAGGTAGGTTGGGACGATGAGCGGGCGGATCCTGGTCGGCACGTCGAGCTGGGCGGACCCGGGCTTCGTCAAGGAGTGGTATCCGGCAGGGATGCCCGCGCAGGACCGGCTGCCCTGGTACGCCGAGCGCTTCCAGTGCGTCGAGCTGAACTCGAGCTTCTACGCGGTGCCTGAGCGCTCGACGGTGAAGCGCTGGTGTGAGGTCACGCCTGAGGGGTTCGTGTTCGATGTGAAGCTCCACCGCCTGCTCTCGCGTCACGCCGCCGGCCTCGACTCGCTCCCGCCAGACCTGCGGGAAAGCGCGAGGACCACAGCGCGCGGGCGCGTGGAGCTCTCCCCCGAGCTCGAACACGCGCTCGTGGGGCAGATCCTGCACGCGATCGAGCCCCTCGAGAGCGCCGGCAAGCTCGGCGCGCTGCTCCTGCAGCTGACGCCTGCCTTCTCCCCCAAGCGCCATCTGCTCGACGAGCTCGAGCCGCTCGTCGAGGCCGTGGCGCCGCGCCGGCTAGCGGTCGAGCTGCGAAACCGCCGCTGGGTCGAGCACGAGCGGGCGGGGGAGACGCTGGCCTGGTTCTCCGAGCGCGGCATTGCATTCGTGTGCGTCGATGCGCCCGTGGGCGATGAGATTCCGCTGATGCCCCCGCTCGACGCCGTCACTCGCGACGACCTGGCCTATATGCGCATCCACGGGCGCAACCTCGCGGGGTACATGCACGGCAACAGCGTGGCGGAGCGCTTCGGCTGGATCTACGGCGAGGAGGAGCTGAGGGAGATCGAGGGCCGCGTGCGCGGGTTGGCGGAGGAGGCGGCCGAGGTGCACGTCCTCTTCAACAACAACCGGGACGACGACGCCCCGACCGCCGCTCGGCGCTTCCGCGCGCTGCTGGGCCAAGACCCCGGTCCTCCGCCCGAGGATCCCCAGCTCAGTCTGTCCTAGGCTCGGCTGCGCGCTCGAGTCGCTCGTGGCGATCCTCTCCGAGGCGCCTCGTTGCTCCGCCCGGCGTCCAAAGATCGAACGCCGCGCTTCGACCACCTGTCGGTCAGGCGCGGGCCATCTCGAACCAGACGCGCTGGTAGCCGGTGTCCGCTCCCACTCCCCAGTCGTCACACAGGCGGTCGAGGAGGTAGAGGCCCCACCCCGGATCGGCTTCCTGCCGGCGCTCGCGGGCCGTCGGGGTAAACGCCGCGCCACGGTTTGCCACCTCTACGTAGACGTCTGTGGGACGCACCGCCACCGTCAGCTCGATCGTGGTGGCGCCGGCGTGACGTACGGAGTTCGATACCAGCTCTGTCACGAGCAGCCGGATGTTCTCGAGCAAGCGCGGGTCGAGGCCCTCGTGGAGGCGTGCCAGCTCCCGTCTGGCGCGCGCGGCGGCGCGAGAGCCCCCGTCCATCCGGATCCAGAAGCCGTCCTCGGCCTCGAGCTCGCCTGTTGGCGATGCGGTACGCATCGTGTCGCTGATCACATCCCCTGCGTCATCGTCTGCCCCCTACGGGCCGGTCTGGCGGTTGTGTACCCAAATACGTGCAAGCAGCAACATCTGGCCTTGAGAACGGGCCCGGGTGGGCGCCGGGGTCGACGAATCCCTGGCAGGATCCTCGATGGAGTGTCCGTGCAAGACGGGGACCGTGACCCGACCGGAGTGAGGCGAGTGCGAGCGCCCAACCCGTCCGCGATGACGCTCGACGGCACGAACACCTACGTGGTCGGCGGCTGGGTGGTGGATCCCGGGCCGGCCGACGAGGAGCACCTCCAGGCGGTGCAGGCGGCACTCGACGGGCCGCTCGCGGGGATCGTGCTCACCCACTCCCATGCCGACCATTCGGAGGGCGCAGGGCCCCTTTCCGAGCGCTCCGGCGCAGCGCCGGTGACGCTGCCGCGCGGCGGTCAGGAGATCGGCCCCTTTCGCGCCATGGCCACCCCGGGACACGCCCCCGACCACGTCTGCCTGATAGCCGGCACGACCTGCTTCGCGGGCGACACCGTGATGGGCGAGGGAAGCGTCTTCATCTCGCCAGATGAGGGCTCCCTGTCGGCCTACCTCGACTCGCTGCGCGCCCTTCGCGGCCTCGACCTCGAGGTGCTCTGCCCCGGTCACGGCCCCTACGTCTGGACACCCGGCGCAAAGCTCGACGAGTACATCGCCCACCGCCTGGAGCGCGAGCGGCTTCTGCTCGCGGCCCTCGAGGGGGGCGCTCGAAGCGAGGATGAGCTACTGGAGCTGGCCTGGAGCGACGCACCGCCCTCCCTGCGCCCCGTGGCGGCGCTCACACTGAGGGCCCACCTGAGAAAGCTGGCCGACGAGGGGAGAGCCCCGAGCGACTTGGAGGACGGGCTGCTTTGAGCCGGGCTGCGCAAGTCTGGCTCGAGTGCGACCTCTGTCCGGTCAGCCGGCCGTCGGCCTCATATACAGGCGGATGACCGTGCCGGCCTCGTTCGAGAGCGCCTCCACCCGGTCGCAGAGGCGCCTTGCGATCCATAGGCCGTAGCCGCCCTCCTCCTCGGGTGCCGGGAGGCTCCGAGCCACCAGCGGCTCGTCGGGTCGCCCCCTGTCTGCCACCTCGCTGATCAGGTCCTCACCCTCCTGCCATACCCGGATGACCCCGCGGCCGTCGGCGTGGCGAACGCTGTTGGTGGCCACCTCCGAGACCGCCAGCACGAGGTCGTGGCGCCGGGCCGGGGCAAAGCCCGCCTCGGCCGCCCGGCGCCACACGAGCCGCCGTACGGCGCTCACCGTCAACGACTGGAAGATCCTGGCCTCGAGGCGCCCCGCAGGTGGGCGGTCCGTCGGTGCGGCGACCTGGTGCATGACTCTCGACTACCCGTCTCGACCGGGAGAGTAGTCGGGAGTGGGCGGATGTTCGAGCCGAGCACGCTGGTCATAGCGCCATCTCGCCCCGTCCGTACGACCTGGTCACGGACCTTTCGGGGCCTCCCCCGCGGGGCGACGACCGCGACCGATCACGTAGATGGCTGCGACGCCCATCGTGACGTAGCCCAGAACGATCTGGCGGGGATAGTTCGTCGTCACGTTGAACGCCAGGAAGGGGGCCAGCACGACCACTGGCAGTGCTGCCATCCCCTTCGCCACCCACGTCGTCTCCCGCCACCGCAGGAGGACCGACGCAACGGCAGCGACCCATGCCAGCAGCAACCCGTGGAAGGCCAGACGCTGAGCCGGGTTGTGCGGGGCCTGAGTCAGTTCTTGCAGGGTGAGGCTCGCGTCGAACGGCAGATACAGGATCGCTTCTACGTGTGCCACGAGCTCGGTGCGGGCGGTCGGGTCCGACAGCGCCGCCCAGAGGTTGCCGAGCGCGCTGATGCCGCTGTCGCTTGCAACCAGCACCGTGGCACCTTCAGCGACCGGCTCGGCTCGCACGAGGGCGAGTTCGGATCCGTAGGCCACATTGTGAAGGACGATGGCTCCCAGGGCGAGGAAGAGACCGCCGGCTGCCCACGCAACACGCTCCCCGCGACGTAGCGGGAGCGACAAGAAGAGCAGCAGCACGAACAACGCCGCCGGAAGGTACTCGAGGCGCAACGCGACCCAGAGACCGACGAGCGCCGAGCCAGTTGCCCATGCCGCACGTGAGGCCGGTCCGAACAGAAGCGCGACGGCCGCGGGCACAATGATCCAGGTCGGCGCCTCCGAGGCGCCGGATCGGAAGAAGCGCTCCACCCCTCCGTGCACCAGCACGAAGAGCAGCGCGACGACTGCGAGGGCGGCGAGGACATCGCCAGAGCGGCGAAGACGCTCCCGGACACGCCCGCCCGCGGCCCGCAGGGCGGTGAATCCTGGAACGAGCCGCACGAGGCAGAGCGTCAGCGCGAGCGCGAAAAGCCCCATCGCCACCGCCACCGGCAGAACGTCGCCTGCTCCGAAGAGTGCGTGCCCCACGAACAGCAGGTACCGCATGGCGGGCTGGTAGAAGAAAACGGACTCGCCGCCCTCCAGCGAGCCGGTGCGGAGTATCTCGTGAGCGTGCCCCTGGTAGGCGAGCGAGTCCTCGCCGAATGGCTGGTAGATGACGGGGGAGGCCCCGGAATCCACGAGGAGGGCCGTGGTCGGTATCAAGGCGACGAGCGCGAGAAACGCCGTCAAGATCAAGTGGCGGCGGGGTGACAACGCCTGAGCTGCCAGGACGACCAAGACGCACGTGGCGATCCCCGCCGCTCGCGCCTCCGAGGGAACGAGTCCCTTGGTCGCGCCAAGGATCATCACCGCCGTAGCGACCGCCACGGCCAGCCCGACCCGGGGAGCCGCAGCCCAGCCAAC
>DASZCV010000066.1:0-3687 GCA_035942755.1 Thermoleophilaceae bacterium | reverse complement strand
TCTTCAAGTCTCTCGCCAACCGTCTCAACCGGATGCGGGTGAAGCCGGGCGACCACCTCGGCTGCGAGGGCATCGAGTGCTACGACAAGGTGATCGACATCGACCAGTCGCCGATCGGGCGCACGCCGCGCTCGAACCCCGCTACCTACATCGGCCTCTTCGACCAGATCCGCGATCTGTTCTCGCGAACCCAGGAGGCCCGCGCGCGGGGCTACAAGCCGGGGCGCTTCTCCTTCAACGTGAAGGGCGGTCGCTGCGAGGTGTGTCGCGGCGACGGGCAGATCAAGATCGAGATGCACTTCCTGCCGGACGTGTACGTGCCGTGCGAGCAGTGCGACGGCAAGCGCTACAACCGGGAGACGCTCCAGGTGCGCTTCAAGGGAAAGACGATCGCGGACGTGCTCGGGATGACGGTCGAGGAGGCGCTCGACTTCTTCCAGCACATCCCCAAGATCAAGCGCCGCCTGCAGGCACTGCACGACGTGGGTCTCGACTACGTACGCCTCGGCCAGCCGGCCACCACCCTCTCGGGCGGTGAGGCACAGCGCGTGAAGCTCGCCAGCGAGCTCTGCAAGGTAGCCACCGGCAAGACCCTCTACATCCTCGACGAGCCCACCACCGGCCTGCACTTCGCCGACGTCCAGCGGCTGCTCGAGATGCTGGATCGCCTGGTCGATGCGGGGAACACGGTGGTGGTCATCGAGCACAACCTCGACGTGATCAAGACGGCCGACCGCATCATCGACCTGGGGCCCGAGGGCGGCGAGGAGGGCGGCCTGGTGGTTGCGCAGGGGACACCGGAGCAGGTGGCGGCGGTGACGGGCTCCTACACGGGGCGGTTCCTGGCCGACATCGTGGAGCCGGCCAGGCGTCGTCAGCGCCGTCCGGCCGCCGCGGCGGCATGAGCTCGCAAGCCCTCAGGCACGCTTCCGGAGGTAGGCGTCGGCCTTCTGCTTGACGGGGGAGGGGACGAGACGCCCGAGCTCCGAGCGATGGTCGGCCACCCAGCGGTACGCCTGCCCCGCGGCAGCGGGGAAGCGACGCGCGACCGCGGAGGGGCCATCGCCGTGGGGAAGGAGGTCGAAGAGGACCTCGAGCGCGTCACCGGCGGACCGCACGCTCCCGTCGGCGCCTACGAGATGCCATGAAGCCATCCGCTCCTGCGGCGTGAGGTCGGCAAGCAGCCGCTCCGCCTCGGGGTCCTGCAGCGCCACCGGCCGCAGCCGCTCGTTCCGGTCCCAGGCGAGTATCAGCGCCAGGCTCGTCCGGCAGAGGCCGCAGTCGCGGTCGTAGAGGATGATCGGGTTCTCCACCCTGCCCACGCTATCGCGACGGCGGGCCGGGCGAGGTGGAGGGTCTGACAAGCTCCCCTCGTGGAGCAGGCACTTGCGCAGACACGCCTGTGGTTGCAGAAGTGGCGCTGGTACGAGCGCAACTCGCTGCCCTGGAACCGCCTTGCGATCCACCGGGAGATGGCCGCGCGGGGAGCGTTCGCGCGGTGGCCGATCGAGGGCAACGTGCTCGAGGCCCTGCGGGAGCACCGGCTCGAGGTGGGGGCCGGCACGCTGTTCGAGCCGTACGTCTGGTTGACCGCTCCCGGCGATGCACGGATCACGATTGGCGAGGGGTGCTTCCTCAACATCGGCGTGATGGTGGCAGCCGTCGCCCTGGTCGAGATCGGCGACCACTGCATGTTCGCCAACGGCTGCTTCGTGAGCGACGGCTCGCACCGCTTCGACGATCCCGACAAGCCCGTGCCATGGCAGGGCTTTACGACGAAGGGCCCGACGCGCGTGGGCGACAACGTGTGGTGCGGGGCCAACGTGGTTCTCACGAGCGGGGTCAGCGTGGGCGAGCGCTGCGTGATCGGTGCGAACAGCGTGGTGACGCGGGATCTCCCGCCGCGATCGATCGCTGCGGGAGCCCCGGCGAAGGTGCTGGGCGAGGTGGAGTACCCAGCCAGTCCCTAGCAGCTGTTCGCCGCCCAACCCGGCGGCGGAGGAAAAGTAGCTACCCGATCACCTGCACGGTCACCGCCCGGTCCCGCGGACGGTCGTCGAAGTCCACCAGCACGATCTGCTGCCAGGTGCCGGTGACGAGCCGGCCGCCGGTCACCGGCACCGTCTCGGAGGGCCCCAGGATCGCCGCCCGAATGTGCGCGTGGGAGTTCGTGTCGTGATTCAGCAGGTTGTGCTCGTAGTCGCCCTCGCTGGGCACGAGTCGGTCGAGCGCCTCGCGGAGATCGTGCACGCCGCCCGGCTCGAACTCCATCGCGGTCACCGCCGCCGTCGCTCCGGGCACGAACACCGAGACGGTGCCATGCTGGACGCCGGAGCTGCGGAGCACTCCCTCGATGCCGCCGGTGAGGTCGACCACGTCGCCATGGCCGCGCGTAGAGAAGCGCAGCTCGGCGGTGTGGACGCTCACGGAGTGTTAGACCTCGAAGTCGAGGGCGCTGGCACCCTGAGCGCGGCGGGGCGCCAGCAGGTTCCGCAGCCGCTCGCGCTCGTCGGGGGCCATCGTGTAGCCGTGCTCCGGCTGGGGATAGCGCCTGGCACGCACGTCCTCGGCGAACGCCTGCAGCCCGGCGACCATCTGCTCACGGATGTTGGCGTAGCGCTTGACGAAGCGGGCGGCGTGACCGTCGTAGATCCCGAGCAGGTCATGGAGCACCAGCACCTGGCCGTCGGTGGACGGGCCGGCGCCTATGCCGATTACGGGAAGCTCCAGAAGCGGCATGATCTCGTCCGTGAGGTCCGACGGGATGGCCTCGAAGACGATCGCAAAGCAGCCGGCCTGCTCGAGGGCCAACGCGTCCCTCGCCACTTCGAGCGCCCGCTCGGCGGTGCGGCCCTGGGAGCGGTAACCACCGAGCGCGGTTGCGGTCTGGGGAGTGAGGCCGACGTGGCCCATCACGGGGATGCCGGCCGCCACGATTGCGCGGGCGCGTTCGATGGAGGTTCCCCCGCGCTCGAGCTTCACGGCGTCGCAGCCGACCTCCTTGACGAACCGCTGCGCCGTGGCCACCGCCTGTTCGTTTGAAACCTCGTAGGAGCCGAACGGGAGGTCGCCCACCAGCAGAGGCGTTGTCAGCCCGCGCCGAACCGCGGCGGCCAACATCAGCATCTCCTCGAGCGACACCGGCACGGTACTCGGGTAGCCGAGCACGGTCATCGCGGCCGAGTCGCCGACGAGGACCACGTCCACGCCCGCCTCCTCGGCCACCTGGGCACTGGGATAGTCGTAGGCGGTGACCATGGCGATCGGCTCCCCTAGAGCCTTTCTCTCGGCGAGGCTCGAGAGCGTGATTGGCTTGCCCTTGGCAGCCGGCGAGCTCGCCATGCGCGGACGGGGGCTCACGACCGCAGCCCCGCCACGGAGCCATTCGGCAGGGATGCCGAATGGCTCGCATCCGCTTCCCCTTTCGGCAGGGATGCCGAATGGCTCGCATCCGCTTCCCCATTCGGCACGGATGCCGAATGGCTCGCATCCGCTTCCCCGTTTGCCGAGAGGATCTGGTTGTTGGCATTCACCTGGACCACTCGCGGCTCGTAGGACTCGAGCTCGACCTCGTCATAGGAGGCGTAGGAGAGGACGATCACCGTGTCGCCGGTGTGCACGAGCCGGGCGGCCGCGCCGTTTACCTGCCTTTGGCCGGAGCCCCCCGCGCCCGCAATCGTGTAGGTC
>DASZCV010000065.1:0-1906 GCA_035942755.1 Thermoleophilaceae bacterium | reverse complement strand
CGCTGCCGGTTCAAGGACCGCCCGGCCTACCGTAGCCAGCTCTTCCGCGTCTATGCACCCGGCGCATCGCTTCAGCGGTAGGCGGGGCAGGTCTGGGGGCTCGCCAGCGCCCGGCGGCGGGAGCGGGTGGGCGCCGTCCTGGATCGGGGTCACCCCACGACCACCAACCAGGACGCCATCGAGCCGCAACGCCCCAGCCGCGCCCGGACGAACCCGGGGCCCCAGCGGGGCCGGAGGTCGCAAACCGCAGCCTGCACCCTCGCCCAGCGCGCCCGCAGGGGAGGCCGTAGGGCACGAGCGGCGGGGGGCTCCGGGGGCGCGAGCCCCCGGGACTCTCCCCCTCCGGGATAGAATTCCCCCGGTGAGCACCCTGTCCGACGACCCCCTCAGTCCGGGCTATGCCGAGCATCCCGCGGCCACGCCTTCGCAAGGCCCCCAGAGCCGGGGTCGACGCACGGCCTGACAGCACAGCGCTCGAGCCAAACGTCGAGCGCGTCGTCCACGGGCAGGGCGGTGCTGAGGGCGCGGGTCTTCACTGGATCAACATCGAGCGACCCGGGCCGGTCGAGCGCGGCTGGCTCGAGGAGCACTTCAACTTCCATCATCTCGACTTCGAGGATGTGGCGTCGCGAAACCAGCGACCGAAGATCGACGAGTACCCCGACTACCTCTTCATCGTCCTGCACTTCCCGGTGTTCGACAAGTCCCTCGGCCGCCTGAACGCCGCCGAGCTCGACATGTTCGTCGGGCAGGACTTCCTGATCACCCTGCCCAATCAGCCGATCCCGCCGGTGAACTACCTGTTCGAGACCTGCGAGTCGAGCGAGGAGGTCCGCGAGGCGCTGATGTCCAAGGGCTCGGGCTACCTTCTCTACAGGATCGTCGATGACTCCTTCGACTACTGCTTCCCGATGCTGCGCAAGATGGGCAACAAGCTCGAGGCGATCGAGGAGAACATCTTCGAGGGGCGCTCGGAGGAGGTGGTGCGCGACATCTCGAACGCCAAGCAGGAGATCATCAACATCCGCAAGATCATCCGCCCCCAGCGGCCTGTGCTCCGCGACCTCGAGCGCACGAAGCAGCGCTACCTCGCCGAGGAGATGGACATCTACTTCGATGACATCGTCGACGCCTCCGAGCGCATCTGGGACATGCTCGAGAACTACAAGGAGGTGGTGGAGGCGCTCGAGGACACGAACGAGTCGGTGCTCTCCCATCGGGTGAACGACGTCCTGCGCGTGCTCACCGCCTTCAACCTCGTGATCCTGCCGCTCACCCTGATCGGCACGATCTTCGGGATGAACGTCGCCGTGCCCGGCGAGGGCAGCATCACTGCGTTCTGGCTCATCATCGCGGGGATGGTCGTGATGCTGGCGGGGATCCTTCTCTTCTTCCGCCGCCGCGGCTGGCTCTAGGAGCCTCGAACGGCTTGACCGCGGCGGGCCTCGACGTGTCGGTGGTGATCCCCTGCCACGCGGCCGCGGGAACGGTGGGCGCGCTGCTCGACGCGCTCCGCGCCCAGGACCTCCCCCACGAGCGCTACGAGGTCATCGTGGTGGACCCCTGCGCCGACGGCACGCACCGGCTCCTCGAACGGATCGCCGCCGGATGGAGCACGCCCCCCGAGCTGCGAGTGGTGCGGGGCCCCCTGCGCGACGGGCCGGCGGCCAAGCGCAACCTCGGCGCCTCGCTCGCCCGCGGCCGGGTGCTCGCCTTCACCGACTCCGACTGCGTGCCGGAGCCCGGCTGGCTCGACCAGGGCCTCGCTGCCGTGGACCGCGGGGCGCAGGTGGTGCAGGGCGCCGTGATCCCGCCGGATGGCTCACGGCACCACCCGCTCTCCCATGAGATCCATGTGCTGTCGGACGTGGGGCTGCACGAGACCTCGAACATGTTCTACGAGCGC
>DASZCV010000064.1:0-9552 GCA_035942755.1 Thermoleophilaceae bacterium | reverse complement strand
GACCTACACGCTGCCTCCCGAGAACTTCTACCTGCCGGCCATCGAGTTCTCAGATCAGGAGCTCGGTGCCCTCCGGACCGCCCTGGCGCTGCTCGACGGGGAGTTCGCCTACGCGGAGCCGCTGCGGCTGGCGCTGCAGCAGCTCTCCTGGGGAAAGCCATCACCGCTGTCGGCCCCGGAGCACCAATCGGTGCGCCTGGCCATGACCGCGAGCGGCGGAGGACGCGACCTCTCCCAGCGACTGTCGAAGATCGAGACTGCGATCTTCCGGCGCAAGACGATCCTGTTCGAGTACTACACGATGGGCCGCGACGCAGAGGAGAAGCGCAAGGTCGACCCCTACCACCTCCTCTTTCGCGGCGGTCAGTTCTACCTCGTCGGATACGCGCACGAACGGGGTGCCGTGCGCGTGTTTCGCCTCTCGCGCATCCGCGGCAAGGTGGGCTACTCCTCGAAGGCCGAGCACGACTTCCAACGGCCGGAGGACTTCGACCCCCGGGCATATGCCACGCGCGCCGACTGGCAACTGGGCGAGACGCAGGACACCGCGCGGATCTGGCTATCGGACCGGATCGAGTGGCTGGTCCGCCGGCACCTCGGGGATGAGGTCGGGACGATCGAGCAGGCCGACGACGGCGTGATCTTCGAGACCGCGTACGGCGATTCCCGCCAGCTGGTGTCCTGGGTGCTGGGCCTCGGGCCTCGGGCCCGGATCCTCGAGCCCCCGGAGCTCAGGGAGGAGGCTGAGGCACGGGTGCGGCTGGTGGCCGAGCGGCACTCCTCGACGATGGACCTCTCGCCGCCGGACACCCGCAGGAGAGAGGAGGAGCCAGAGGACGACGGCAAGCGCGACACCGGCATCCGCCCGGAGCGCTTCGCCCGCCTCGTCACCCTGGCCGGCATCCTCATCGAGACGGCGCGGGGCGGCGGGAAGCTGGACCTGAGGCAGCTGTGCGACACGCTTCAGATGT
Source organism: Thermoleophilaceae bacterium (assembly GCA_035942755.1). Taxonomy (GTDB): domain Bacteria; phylum Actinomycetota; class Thermoleophilia; order Solirubrobacterales; family Thermoleophilaceae; genus JAAYBF01. Next base: position 8,581 of record DASZCV010000064.1, on the reverse strand, counting down.
CAGAGCAGGAGCTCCGCCAGGACATCGACGTGCTGAACGTCGTGAACTTCGGGGGCGGCAGCTACGTGCTCTACGCCGAGGTGCAGGGCGACCAGATCGAGGTTGACCCGGAGCCCTACGGCGACAACTTCGCCCGCCCGGCGCGACTGCTGCCACTAGAGGCCAAGGCGCTGGCCGCGGCCATCGACCTGGTAGGCGAGCACCTTCCGGAGGGCTCGCTGGCCTCCGCGCGGCAGAAGATCGTGGAGGCGCTGGGGCGCGACCCGGCGGCCGACGGCCTGCAGATCACCACCGCCAAGGGCGACGATTCCGAGATCGCCCGGGTTGTGAGCAGCGCGATCGCCGAGCGCAAGATGCTGGAGATCGAGCACTACAAGGAAGACGAGGACGAGTTCACCTCACGAACCCTCGAGCCGTATCAGCTCTTGAACGGAACGGAGGGGTGGTACGTGCACTCCTTCGAGCCCTCCAAGGGGCAGACGCGGTCCTTCCGCCTCGACCGTATCCGGTCGGCCAGGGTGCTCGAGGAGACGTTTGAGTTCCGCGAGGGCGTCGAGCCCGACGTGCAGGGGTGGCCCACGACCGGTGAGGTCCCCACCTCGGAGACCGCCCGCGTTTGGGTCTCCCCGGAGCGGGCACGGTGGGCTCGCGAGGGTCGCAGGGTGGTCGAGGAGCTTCAGGACGGCTCGGTGATCGTCGAGCTGCCGTTCGGCGGGCACGAGTACCTGGCCCGGGAGATCCTCAAGGAGGCAGGTGACGCCGCCGTCCTCGAGCCGGAGGCCGCGCGCGTTGCGGTGCTCGACGCGGCAGAGGCCCTGGCGGGCGCCGTCAAGCGCTGACTAGAAGCGATGGGCTCGCGTCGCGACCAGATCCGGATGACGGAGGAGGAGCTGCGGGCCTTCCTCGACGAGCAGAGGATCGTGCACGTGGCCACCGTGGGACCGAGGGGACGTCCCCACCTGGTGCCGCTCTGGTACGTGATGCATGGCGACGAGCTCGGTGGCTGGACCTACGCCGCCTCTCAGAAGGCGAGGAACCTGGAACGCGACCCGCGTGCAACGCTCTCAGTGGATGACGGGGTGCAGTACCACGAGTTGCGCGGCGTGATGCTGGAATGCGACGTCACGATCGACCGCGATCCGGGCCCGGTCGCCCAGTGGGGGCTCGAGCTCTTCGAGCGTTACGGCCCAGGCGGAGAACTGGCGCCAGAGGTTCGCGACATGGTGCTGAAGCAGGCACGGAAGCGAGTTGGCCTGCGCTTCACCCCGACCCGCACGGTCACCTGGGATCACACCAAGCTCGAGGGCACGTACTGATGAAGGGGCTCATCCTCTCCGGCGGGAAGGGAACCCGGCTCCGACCGATTACGCACACGAGCGCCAAGCAGCTCGTGCCGGTGGCGAACAAGCCGGTCCTCTTCTATGGCATCGAGGCGATGAAGGCCGCCGGCATCGAGGAGCTGGCCATCATCGTGGCGCCCGAGACAGAAGGTGAGATCCGGGACGCCGTCGGCGACGGCTCGGCCTTCGGGGTGGCGATCACCTACATCGAGCAGGAGGCGCCGCTGGGACTGGCGCATGCCCTGCTGACCGCCGAGGACTATCTCGACGGCTCCCCGTTTGTCATGTACCTCGGGGACAACCTGCTGCGCAACGGGATCACCGAACTGGTGCAGACCTTCGCCACCGAGGCGCCCGACGCGCTGATCCTGCTCACTCCGGTGTCGGATCCGGAGAACTACGGCGTGGCCGAGCTGGTGGACGGGCGCGTCTCGGCGCTGGTGGAGAAGCCTCCGAGTCCGAGCACCAACCTGGCCCTCGTGGGGGTCTACATGTTCACCCCGGCGATCTTCGATGCCGCCCGCGGCATCGAGCCCTCGGCGCGCGGGGAGCTCGAGATCACCGACGCGATCCAGTCGCTGGTCGACTCCGGCAAGCGCGTGGACCCTCACATCGTGCACGGCTGGTGGAAGGACACCGGTCAGGTGCAGGACATGCTCGAGGCCAACCGCCTGATCCTCGACGACCTCCAGGAGAAAGTCGAGGGCGAGTGCATCGATTCCCGCGTGGAGGGCCGTGTGGTGATAGAGAAGGGCGCTCGGCTCGAGCGTGCCACCGTGCGTGGTCCGGCAATCGTGGGCGCGGGCTCGACGATCACCGACGCCTACATCGGTCCCTACACGGCCATCGGCGAGGACGTCACGATCGCGGCCGCCGAGTTGGAGTACTCGATCGTGCTCTCGGGATCCTCGGTGCGGGACCTGGAGTACCGCATCGAAGCGAGCCTGGTGGGTCGCAACGTGAGCATCGGCAGAGGGCCCGCGCTACCGCGGGCCTACCGCTTCGTGGTGGGCGACAACTCGGAGATATCGATTCTGTAGCGAGTCTTCCCGTCAGTCGAGGGCGATCACCTCGCGGTAGGCCGCTTCGTGGGCTGCGGCTACCGCGGTCACGTCGAAGCGCCGGGAGGCGCTCTCGCGGCACCGGTGGGTGTCGATCAGATGGAGCCGCTTGATCGCATTGGCCATCTCCGTCTCGCTGTTCACGACGAAGCCGGTCTCTCCGTCCAGCACGATCTCGGGCGCCGACCCCTCCGGGTAGGCGATCACGGGAGTCCCGCAGGCCATCGCCTCGGTCATCACGAGCCCGAATGGCTCAGGCCAGCGGATCGGCATCAGCAGGGCCGCGGCGCCGGCGTAGAGCTGCTTCTTCTCGTCCCCGACCTCTCCGATGTAGCGGATCTTCTGGTCGTCGATGTGCGGTTTCACCTCCGATTGGAAGAAGGCCTCCTCTCCGGGCTGTACCGGACCCGCGATGACAAGCGGCATGTCGGCCTCGAGCGCGGCGGCTATCGCCCGGTGGGGGCCCTTCTCGTCGTTCAGCCGGCCGATCCACAGCAGGTAGCCGTCCTTCTCGGCCTTGAAGGGGAAGGCGTCGACCACGATCGGATTGGACACCACGGCCACGACGCGCAGGCCCTCAGGTGCCTGGCGCCGCTGGTAGTCGCTGATCGCGATCGCGCATGCCTTTGCCGCATGCCGCCTGTAGAAGTCGCGGGTGTCGTCGGTGAAAGGCCCGTGGAGGGTGTGCACCAAGGGCGTGTCGATCCGGTTTGCGAAGGCGAAGGCCGTGAACCCGGAGTGATCGTGCACCACGTCGAACGGGTCACCGGAAGCCGCCGCCTGGTCGATCTGGTCGAAGGCGTGGGCGGTGTGGTCGCTCTCGAAGATGGCGGTCTGGATCTCGTCCGGGTGAGTACGCTCGAGCATGTCCGGCACGTCCGCCGGGGACTCCGAGCCGGGCGCCGCGAACAGCGTCACGCGGTGACCGCGGTTGACGAGCTCCGCGGCCAGCAGCTCGACCACCTGCTCGACCCCTCCGTAGCCCGGCGGCGGCACGGGGATCCACGGTGGTGCGAGCATGGCGATGTTAAGCGAGGGCCCTTCCATCTGATTCCTCACATCCGTGGGATCACCGCCATATTCGTCCGAGCAAGCAGGCAGGCAGGCAGCAGGATAGACGTCGGCTTGCAAACTATTCTTGTGCCCGGAGGCCTCCTTGACCGTGCATTCCCAGCCCGCCCGAGTGCACGAGTCGGAGGACGGCCCGCTCGGCGAGCTGGGCAACCTCGAGGACACCGTGGTGATCAAGGCAGGGAATCTGTTCGCGGTCACCAAGCGCGACGGCCAGATTCCCGCCCAGGGCAAGCACCCGCTCGGGCTCTATTACAACGACTGCCGCTATCTGTCCGTCTACGAGCTGCGAATCGGGGGCGCGCTCCCCCAACTTCTGGTGGCCTCGGACGCGCTCGGCACGCAGGCCGTCCACGAGCTGACCAACGGCGCGCTGCAGCTGGAGGGCGGCTTGACCCTGCCGGCACAGACCCTCCAAGTGCGGGTCGAGCGCAGCTTCCACGGGGCTCGCGGGATGCGCGACCTGGTGACCGTGCGCAGCCACCATCTCGCCGATCTCCGGCTGCGCCTCCAGCTGACGCTCGCCGCCGACTTCGCGCCCATGCTCGAGGTCCGCGGCGTGGTGGGAGGAGGCGCGCGGCCGGTGTCCGAGCCGCACGTGGAGGACGGCCAGGCTCGGATCGAGGGGCTCGGCCGGGACGGCGTCCTGCGTTCGAGCTCCATCACGGTGTCCCCCGAGCCCCACTCTTTCCTCGACGGGACGCTGAACTTCGAGCTCGATCTGCCCTCGGGCACCGCGCAGACGGTGGAGCTCGGCTTCCTGGTTCGGGACGGGGATGAGCCCGATGAACTGCCGTCGCCCCTCGCGGACGCAAACGGTTCGCTTGTCGAGCAGACGCGGGTGAAGTCGGACGATGAGCTGTTCGACCGCGTCCTGCGCCGCTCGCTGCTTGACCTGCGACTGCTTCGGTCAGAGCTCGAGGGCCAACGCTACTACGCCGCGGGCATCCCCTGGTACGCCACCCTCTTCGGACGCGACAGCCTGATCACTGCGTTCGAGACCCTGTCCTTCGCGCCCGAGATCGCCGAGGAGACCTTGCGCGCGCTGGCCAGGCGCCTGGGCCGCACCGTCGACGACGAGCGACAGGAGGAACCGGGCAAGGTCATCCACGAGCTGCGCGGAGGAGAGGTGGCCCACCTCGGTGAGACCCCGCTGGCGAACTACTACGGGACGGCGGACGCCACCCCGCTCTTCCTGTGCCTCCTGTGCGATCACGCGGAGTGGGCGGGGGACCGCTCCCTCTTCCGCGAGCTCCGGCCTGAGGTGGACGCCGCGCTCGCGTGGATGGACGACTTCGGAGACCTCGACGGAGACGGCCTCCTCGAGTACCGGTGCCGGTCCCCACGCGGCCTGCGAAACCAAGGCTGGAAGGACTCCCACGACGGCGTGATGCACGCCGATGGCATCCCCCTCGAGCCGCCCATCGCCCTGGTGGAGGTCCAGGGATACGCCCTGCGCGCCAAGCGCCTGGTCGCTCGCCTCCTCGAGCTGGAGGGCGAGACCGAGCGGGCGGCGGAGGTGCTCGCCTCTACGAGCGTGCTCGAGGACGGGCTCGAGCGCTTCTGGCTCGAGGACCTCGGCTACTACGCGATGGCGCTCGATGGCGAGAAGCGGCCGAGTCGGGCCCTGGCCTCAAACCAGGGCCATTTGCTGTGGGCCGGGGCGGTTCCCGCTGAGCGTGCCGGCCGCGTTCGGGACGCCCTGATGGGAGACGCGATGTTCTCGGGCTGGGGGATCCGCACGCTGGCGCAGGGAGAGCGCGCCTACAACCCCGTCGGCTATCACACCGGCTCGATCTGGCCCCACGACAACGCCCTCATCGCCGGCGGCCTGCGCAACTACGGGTTCGACGACGACTTCACCGCGATCTTCGAAGCGCTCCTCGAGGCGGCCTCCCAGTTCCCGAACTACAGGCTCCCCGAGCTCTTCGCCGGGTTCTCGAGGGCCGAGTACGAAAGCCCGGTCCCCTACCCGGTGGCCTGCCGTCCGCAGGCATGGGCCGCGGGGACGATCCCCTACCTGATGAAGTCCGGCTTCGGCCTGAACGCCGCCGGGTTCAACCGCCGCCTCGAGGTCGTACGCCCTGCCCTCCCCCGCTGGGTCACACGGGTCGAGGTCATGGGCGTCTGCCTGGCCGGCGCCGGCATCGACCTGCGCTTCGAGCGGGCCAAAGAGCAGGTGAGGCTGGCGGACGCACGAATCGAAGGGGACGTGAAGGTGGTAACGCAGGGGGAGCAGACGGGGGCTTGACCTAGACCCACAGCGTGCCCACAGATCGCCGCTCGTCCCATCGAGCGGTATTCCTTTCCGACCTACGGGACCGAGGACTCGGTCAACCCGGCTCGCGTGAAGCGCGCGCCGGCGCGCACTTGGCCGCCGACCGTGAGGGCCAGGCGCGCGGTCTCCTCGAGCGGAGTGCGGACCGGGCGCCCGAGAGCCCGCCAGCTGCGGCCATTGCGGCTCATTTGGAAGGCCACCGTGCGCCCGCGCGAGGTCATGCGCAAGTGCAGGAACCTGACGGAGGGCGCCTTCACCGTGGCGAGAACTCGTGTGCGGCCGCGCGCGCGGCGCCAGACCAGCAGGCGCTCGCGGCCCGCTGCGGCGCCCACGGCCTCGAAGCCGCTTCCGCCGATCGCGGCGAACCCGCTGCGGTAGCTGGCAATCCCGGCGAGCGCGTCCCCGCTCAGGGAGCTGCGGTCGATGACCGTGGTGGCCGCGTAGCGAGGTGTGCGCACGCGGCGGGCAAGCACCGCGGCGTCCAGGAGCTTCCCTGCGCGCGCGCCAGCGGTCATCCGCAGGCCGCTCCCGGTACGGATGCGAGGCGCGCGCTCGTTCAGCCACTCCCATTCAGGGGCCGGCCTGCGGCCGCGGAAGGAGTCGGAGAACGCAGTCGACCTGGCGCCCGGGCGCGGACCCGGAGGAACGCCCGCGCCGACCCTCGGCCATCCATCGGGGCCGAAGCTCACTCCTTCGGCCAGCAGCTGACGCCCGGCAAGGAAGCCCTCGCCCTCGCGGTAGGCGTGGAAGAAGGCGTTGAAGCCGCTGGCGCCGTCCGGGGTGATCGACGCGTGGCCCGGGCAGCGCCAGCCGGTGCCGCTGCGCAGGATCGGGTTGCCCGGGTACTTCTGCCACGGTCCGATGAGGGTTGGGGACCGAGCCACGCCGACCGCGTATGCACAGGGGCGACCACAGCACGAGTTGGCCGAGTAGAAGAGGTAGAACATGTTGTTCCGCCGTATCACCGAGGGGGCCTCGAGCACGTTCAGCTCCCACTCCTCGGTGTTGCGGATGAGCTCGCGGGGGCGCCCCAGGAGCTGCATCCCGTCCTCGCTGAGCTGCTGGGCGAAGATCGGGGTCGGCCGGCGGAACTCGTTGCCATCCTCCTTCCAGAGGAGGTGGAGCACCCCGCTCTCGTCACGGACGGGGAAGGGGTCGATCGACCCGTAGTTGTTACAGCGCAGGGGCCTTCCCTTATCGCGGTAGGGCCCGTTGGCCGCCGGTGCGGTGGCCACGCCCAGGCAGTACCAGGAGCCCTTGCGCCGCGGCAGGGCGCTGTAGAAGACCGCATAGCCGTTCCGGAGCCTGGTGATCTCGGGTGCCCAGAAGTCCGTCTTGGCCCAGCGCGGCGGGCGCCGGAACACCGAGCCGGTGATCCGCCAGTCGCTGAGGTCATTCGACTGGAGGATCCTGAAGGTGGGCGCCCAGCCGTTGCTGGTGGTCACGGCCGTGTAGCCGCCGCCGGCGTCGAAGATCACCGACGGGTCGGGCCACTCGCCCCCCACTAGCGGCACGGGCAGCACCAGGGCGGCGCCGACCAGCGCGCGAGAGAGTCGGGCCCTGAGCACCCGACCCATCCTAACCCTGGTATCCCTTTCATGGTGAAGGTCCCCGTATCTGGCGCAGAGCGGTGAAGCTGCTCGTGACGGGTGCGGCCGGCTTCATCGGCTCGACGTATGCCCGGCTCGTCGCCGGCGAGCACGACGTCACGGTGCTCGACAAGCTCACCTACGCGGGGCGGCGCGAGAACCTGGATGGGGTGGAGCACGCCTTCGTGCACGGCTCGATCGCCGATCCGGAAGTCGTGCGCGAGGCGATGGACGGCTGCGATGCGGTGGTCAACTTCGCCGCCGAGTCCCACGTGGATCGTTCGATCTCCGGGCAGGACCCCTTCGTCGAGACGCATGTGATCGGCACGGGCGTGCTGCTCGAGGCCGCCCGCGAGCTCGGCGTGGGCCGCTACGTACAGGTCTCGACCGACGAGGTGTACGGGTCGATCGCAAGCGGGTCCTTCACGGAGGCATCTCCGCTCGACCCCTCTTCCCCCTACAGCGCGACCAAGGCGGCGGGGGACCTGCTCGTCTCCGCCCATGTTCACACGCACGGGACCGAGGCGGTGATCTGCCGCGGCTCGAACAACTACGGACCGCGTCAGTACCCCGAGAAGCTGATACCGCTGATGACGCTCAATGCGTTGCACGGTGATCGCCTGCCCGTGTACGGGGACGGGCGCCAGGTGCGCAACTGGCTGTTTGTCGAGGACTTCGCGCGGGCGATCCACCTCGTGCTGGAGGAGGGCGAGCCGGGCCGGGTCTACAACGTCGGCGGCCCGGAGGAATGCGAGAACATCGACGTCGTCCGGCAGGTGCTGAAGCTCGCGGGCCGCGACGAGTCGCTGATCGAGTACGTGACCGATCGGCCCGGCCACGACCGGCGCTACTCGCTTGCCTCAGACCGCGTGCGCGAGCTCGGCTGGCGGGCACAGGTGCTCTTCCACGAGGGACTGGCCCGCACCGTTGAGTGGTACCGCGACAACGAGCCGTGGTGGGCGCCGATCCGCTCGGGGGAGTACCGCGACTACTACGAGCGTCAGTACGGTCGCGCGCTCGGAGGTTGAGAGCCGGGGCCCGAAACCGCCGTCGTACGCGCCTGCCCGGGCCCGCGAGGCGCCCCGAGTAGCCTCATCGGAGTGTTCCGCGACGACCCACCCGCGCTCGAGCTGCGCGGCCTGACCAAGCGCTACGACGACGGCACGCTCGGCGTCGAGCGGTTCGACCTCACGGTGCCCGACGGCGCCTTCTTCGGGTTGCTCGGGCCAAACGGGGCGGGGA
>DASZCV010000063.1:0-7577 GCA_035942755.1 Thermoleophilaceae bacterium | reverse complement strand
GTGTTGGCCGGAGCAACCAGCCACGTGCCGAGTCCACTCACGAGTGCCACCATGGCCGTGACCGCCGCGACGCGCGCCGCGCCCTTGAACGCGATCACGAAGCCCATCACCAAGAACGGCACGGTGTTGGAGATCAGGTGGTCAAAGCCTCCGTGCAGGAACGGCGCCGCGATGATTCCGCTCAGTCCGTCGGGGTCCCTGGCCTCGATGCCATAGCCATCGAGGCGATGGCCGGCCACCGCGTCCACGGCCTCGCTCACCCACATGATCAAGACGAGCGCGAACACCACGAGGAAGCCGTCGTACCGACTGTTCCTGGAGGGATCGCTCCTCATACGGGCCAGCATGGCGGGCCCGGAGGCCGAGTAGCGCCGGTCGTCGGGCGCCGGATCTCCGCGGGCACGACGGCGACCGCCGATGCGAGCAGGGACAGAGCTGCAAGGCGCACGGGGCGAGTGTCGACGGTTCCGCGCCGCAAGGCAAGGGGTTGGAACAACGCATTGCGGGGTAACAAATCCGTTGGCTCCCGATCGAGAGGCGAACCCATGGCCGAACTTCAGGAACGAGACGCAAAGCTCATCCAGTACCTCAACGAGGCGTATGGCAAGGAAAAGGAGCTTGAGACCGCGCTGCAAGCCCACATCCAGGTGACCACGCGCGCCACGTACAAGAAGCGCCTGAAGGACCACCTGAAAGAGACCAAGCAGCAGTCCAAGGGCCTCCAGCGGCGCATCAAGGCGCTCGGCGGTAAGGCCGAGGCCGCCCCCGCTCCGGGCCCTGACGTCGTCGCAGAGGCCGCCGGCGCCGTGACCTCGATCGCCAACAAGGCCGTCTCCGCCGCCAAGGGTCCGCTGCACGCCATCCGCGGGACGGGCGAGCAGGAGATGATGCTCAAGAACGCCAAGACCGAGTTCTGGAACGAGGCGGAGGAGATCGCGAACTACAACGCGATCGAGACCCTGGCAGAGGCGCTCGGCGACAAGGAGACCGTCAGGCTGGCACGCGACTACCGCCGCCAGGAGGAGCGCATGTCCAAGTTCCTCGAGAAGACGATCCCCCAGCTGACGAAGGAAGTGGTCAAGGCGGAGATCCCGGCGAGCCAGCGCAACGGCGGAAGGCGCACGCGCAGCTCCAGCTCCGCGCGCTCGCGCGCTGCCGCCACGCGCTCGAGCTCATCGTCGGGGGCGGGGAAGACCTCCTCCGCGGCGAAGCGCACCCCCGCGGCGAAGGGCTCCTCCGCGGCGAAGGGTTCATCTGCGGCGAAGCGCACTTCCGCAGCGAAGGGCACGAGCCGCGGGAACGCTTCCAAGTCGTCGTCGTCGAAGTCGGGGCGCTCGGGCAACTCGGGGCGCGCGCGCTCCGCGGCCGGTCGCAGCGGCTCGAAGTAGCTGTCTCCCCTCGGGCCGGCTCGCCCGCCGTTGCCTTGACGTAGGAGCGGCCCGTGGACCTGCGCAGGCAGAGGGTCATGGTCGAGACCGACCGCTACCGCATCGACGGCGACATGACGCTGCCCAGCGAGGGCTATCGCAGCCGGCTCTCAGATCACGTGAACCGGCGAGAGCAGGAGTTCTTCACGATCCAGGACGCGGTGCTTTCCCCCCTCGAGGGGGGAGAGGGCTGGAGCGCGGAGGTCCTACTGCTGGCGAGCGCCCACATCCGGCTCATAGTTCCCTCCGCCGACGACTAGCTCCGGAGGCACAGGGCCCGTTTTTGGCACTCGGCGCCAACTGGGCTACTGGGCGTTTGCATTCGGGCCTGTCCCGGTAGCTACGGCGGGGACGCTCTTGATGGTCGCCCACATAGGACACCACGCCGAGGCTCTCGCCTTCCTACCCGCGTTCCTCGCGGTGGGTTGGGCGCTGGCCAGATCGTGGCGACACGGACGCATCCACCTGACATGAGGAGACAGATGACCGACCGATACACCCCCGCTCAGCTCTACTCACTCGCCTTCGGAGCCACCCTGCTTCTCGTGGGGATCCTCGGCTTCATCGCCGAGGCGTCCTTCGACGCCGGATCAGACGTCAACGGAAGCAACTTCATCCTCTTCGAGGTCAACGGCTGGCACAACCTCGTGCACATAGCCTCCGGTCTCGTCGGGTTGCTGCTGTGGCGCTCCCTCGCCGGCGCCCGTAGCTTCGCCCTCGGGTTCGGGGTCGTGTACGGGATCGTCACGTTGTGGGGCTTCATCGACGGCAACGACGTCCTCAGCCTGATCCCCGTCAACGCCGCCGACAACGTGCTGCACCTGGCGATCTCCGCACTGGGCATCGCCGCCGGGCTCGCGTCGAGGGAGCATCCCGCCGGGGCGCGCCAGGCCACCGTCTAGGAAGGCCGACGTCTGGTCTCGCTGCCCTGTGCGGGCGGCGAGACCGATGAATCAGGTGGATTCACACCAAGCATGGAGGGGGAAACTTGGGCGGGAGTGGCGGTCCGGGGCAGCGTCTTGCCCAGCCTCGAGGCAGGACGGCGTGGAGGACCAGCCGCGCTGGGGCTGAGCGCCGTCCTGCCGAGCGGTTTCACTGCCACCCAAGGGCAGGACGGCGTCAGGCGCAGCGGCGATTCCCTGGCCGCGCTCAGCGGCGCGGCACGCGAAAGCGGGCTGATTGGAAGATCTGCCCTGTGCGTGGATCGCGCAGGCTCGCGCGGTAGCGGCCGGGTGCGGGCTCCAGCTCGAGCCGCGCCCGCGAGCGCGGCTTGACGCGCTTGCTCGTGGCTCCCCGCGGACCGGCGAGGACGAAGACCACGGTCTCCTCGGAGGTGTTCGCGGCGGTTGCGTGAGCGCGCCCATGTGCGTCACTGACGGCGATCTCCTGCCCATCTTGCCGTGAGCGGCTGGTGGGAGCGGTCTCGGTCGCCGTCGAACCACTGGCCTTGGACGACGGCTCATCCTGATCGTCAGCGTTGCAGCCTGGCATCAGAGCGGCAGCGAGGAGGGCTCCACACATCAATCCGCGCGGTCCGTCCATCAGCTCCGCACGCCCCAGGTCGATCTGCGCACCGGGCCAGGCTACCTCAGCACCGTGGGGCACCGTGGGGCGACAAGCGGGCGCCTCTGCCGGAGGTCCGCGATCTAGCGGAGAGGGTGGGATTCGAACCCACGAGGCAGGGTTACCCGCCCACGCGATTTCCAGTCGCGCTCCTTAAGCCACTCGGACACCTCTCCAGAGGGTGGTCCAATCTAGAGAAAAGCTAGAGCCCGAGGTCGCGCACTCCCCGCTCGCCCCACCCGAGGTGGTGAGCCACCTCGTGGCGCAACGTGCGCTCGACCTCTGCGCTCAGGACGTCGGGGTCATGCCCGAAGTCGCGCTCCAGCGTGTCCCGGTAGATGATTATCCGGTCTGGGTATCCGTCGCGAGCCACGGTGTCGCCGAAGTAGTGGCCATAGGCGCGGTGCTCGCGCCCGCGATGGGAGACCATCACCGGGGTCGTCTCGAGCAGCTTCTGGAACTCCGCCGGCAGGCGGTCGATCGCATCCACCACCAGCACGTCGAACTCGCTGGGCGGGGCCTCGGGAGGCGGCATGCGCGCAAGCGCCTCGCTGCGTTGGACGATCTGCTCGAACTCCCGCTCGTCGGGCCCGTCACCCATCAGCGCGACGGTTGCCCACGCCGTGAGCAGCACGAGCGCCGCGGCCCCTGCCAGTAGCGTCAGGAGGTCCTCCGCCCCCGAGAGGGACGGAGGGTTCACCAGGAAGAGGACCGTGCCGACCGTGAACGCGCTGATGGCGGCGGCCCTCAGCGGGGCGCGGAAAGCCTCTCTCATGATCTCTTGAGGGTACGCAGGGGCGCGTGAAGGCCCGAGCCGTTTCGCCGACCTGGCGAGGCGCCGGGGATACGCTCGGTGAAGTGAGTGCCTCTTCCGACCTGCCCGTTCGAAGGAACACCGCATTGCTGTCGGCTTCCCTTGCCGCCAACTCGGCGATGCTCCAGCTCTCCGCTGCAGTGGCGTCCCTGACGCTCGTGCTGGTGCTCGACGTGGAGGGGTTGCTGGGACTCGGACCCGCGATCGTGCTCGCCTCCGGAGCTTTAGCGGCCCTGCCCGCCGGCCGCGCCATGGACCGCGTCGGTCGTGTCCCGGTGCTTGCCGCGGGCTTCGCGGCCGGGATCGCCGGGTGCGGACTGGCCGCGCTCGGAAGCGCCACCGGGTCTGCCCCCGCGGTGCTGCTCGGGCTCGCGGGGGTGGGCGCTGCCGGCGGCGTCGCCCTGCTCGCGCGCATCGCCGCCGGCGACATGTATCCGCCCGAGCGCCGCGCGCGCGGTATCGCCCTCGTTCTCTTCGGCGCCGTCTTCGGGGCCATCCTCGGTCCGGCGGTGTTCAGCCCGCTCCTGGCCGGCGGAGACCTGGGCGGTGACGCACTCGCTCCGCTCTGGCTCGCCGCCGGCGGATTCATGAGCGTCGGGCTCGTGCTGGTGCTTGCGGTGCGCCCCGATCCGCGGGAGATAGCGACGCTCCTCCAGCACGGGGACGAGCCTGCTCCGGCTCCCGCGGCGCCGCTGCGCGAGCTGCTGAAGCGCCGCGGCGTGATCTCCGCGCTCCTGGCGGCGCAGGCGAGCTTCGCGGTGATGGTGGGCGTGATGACGCTCACGGGCGCGATCGTCGTCGACCATCACCACCACGAGGCGCACCACGTGTTTCCGATCATCGGCGCGCACGTGATCGGGATGTACGCACTGGTGATCGTGGTGGGCGACGTGATCGACCGGATCGGCCGAACGCCGTCGCTCTCGGGCGGCCTGCTCCTGATGGCCGCATCGGTGATCAGCCTGCTCTGGATCGAGAGCGTCCTGGCCACCGGAATCGCGCTGTTCGTGCTTGGGCTGGGGTGGAACCTGTCCTTCGTGGCGGCCACGGCGGAGCTCGCCGACCGTACCGAGCCGCGGGAGCGGGGCAAGCTGCTCGGCTTCAACGACCTCCTCTCGGGCCTGACCGGCGCCGGACTGGCGCTCCTCGGCGGGGTGGCGCTGTCGGCCCTCGGGGTGGCCGCCCTGGCGATCGGCGGCACCGCGCTCGTCCTCGGACCGGCGCTCTGGATCCTGCGCGAGGACGGCCTCCGCGCCCTCGCGCCGCGCCGGTCGTGAGGGAGCGCCCGGTGCGGCGCCAACGGCCGTGCAAAGTGTCGTAGCCTCGGATCCAAAGCTCGACAGTAGGGGGATCGGATGTACGTTCTTGGCAGCCGTCTCCCGACGAGCCAGTCGCCCCGTGCCATCGCCCCGCGCCAAGATGACGATCGAGTGCTCCGCCCCACGCTGCGGGCACCAGTTTTCCGATCGCAACCGCGCTTCCCTGATCACGGCGCTGGGAGCGGACACCGCCGCCGTCGAGCTGAACCTTCACCAGCAGAGCACCACGACCTGCCCGGAGTGCGGAGGCACGATCGAACTCGGTCTGCTCATGCTCGACGACGACGGTGTGTGGCGGGTGAGCCGCTTCGCCGGACACGCAGACGACGTGACCGTGATCGCCCCACCGGGCGGCGGCGTGTCCTACGAGGCGGTCGGCGGTGAGGCGCCGGGCGAGGGTCGGTCGGAGTCAGAGCGACCGCCGCTGTCCGGCCTCACCGCGAACACACTCAAGCTGCGCGACCGAGCGCTGGCCGTGCTCGAGGGGCGCGCGCCGAACGTCTCGCCCGCAGCCCAGCGCGACGCGGTGGAGCTGGCACTCGAAGCCGGCGTGCTCCACGCCGGCGAGCTATCGGAGGCGAGCGCCTGGCTCGAGCGGCGCCCGGGCTGACCTGCTCCTGAAGCTCAAGCCCGCAGCAGCGAAGCTCCGGAAGACTAGGCTTCGCGCGCATGCCGGGACCCGACCGCATCTCGCGCTTTGGATTTGTCAACTGCTACCTCGTCGGCGAGGAGGACGGCCTCACGCTCGTCGACACGATGGTCCCTGGCAGCGCCAAGCGGATCCTCGCCGGAGCGGCGGACATCGGCCGGCCGATCGTGAGGATCGTCTTGACCCACGCTCACGGCGACCACGTCGGCTCGCTGGACGCACTGGCCGAGTCGCTGCCAGACGCCGAGGTGTCGATCACCGCGCGCGACGCCCGCCTGCTGGCCGGCGACAAGACCCTCGACCCGGATGAGCCCCCTGACAAGCTGCGCGGGAGCTACCCCGGCGCGAAGACGCGTCCGCACCGTATGCTCGAGCCAGGCGAGCGGGTCGGGTCGCTCGAAGTGGTGCCGGCGCCGGGCCACAGCCCCGGGCAGATAGCGCTGCTCGACACACGCGACCGGACGCTGCTCTGCGCGGACGCGTTCTCCACCCTGGGAGGCGTCGCGACCTCCGCGAAGCTCAACCCGCGTTTTCCGCTTCCCGCGCTTGCCACCTGGCACCGGCCGACGGCGCTCGAAAGCGCTCGTGCGCTGCGCGCGCTCGAGCCGCGCCGCCTCGCTCCCGGGCACGGGAGCATCGTCGAGGAGCCGCTCGGCCAGATGGATGCCGCCCTGGCAAAGGCGGGCTGAGCGCGCCACCTTCCGCCGATGGCGACGGGTGCTGCTCGACGACTACGCCGACCCGACCGCGCTGGTGCTGAGGGCTATCTGCAGCCGAGCAGCTTGCGGATGAGCGGGCAGTTCTCGGCCGGCGGTGGCTGCGGCGGTGTGGAGGGCGTGGTGGACGGCGGCGCCGGGGGGGGTAGTGAGGGCCTGGTCGGCCCCGTCCTTCTTCGCCGGGGACGCGGCGGCGAGGGCCTGGTCGGCCGGTCCCTCCTCGCCGAGGGGGGCCTCGACCGGCGCCGGGCGCGGTCCTTCGAGCCGCGGTCGCCACGCTTGCGCCGGCCCTTTCGGTCCCGACGGTCGCCCTTGCGGTCGCCGGCCCGCTTGCGCTTCTTGAGCTCCTTGAGCCGACGCTCGTCTGCGGTCATCTCCCGGCGGATCGACCAGCCGTACGCGTCCTCGAACTCTGCCACGAGCCCCTCGTCCACGGGGCAGTTCGGGCAGAACCCGTCGCGCTCCCAGGCGACGGCTCGCGCAAGGACCTGGTTGGCGTAGGTGATGCCGAACAGATCGTGCCCGTAGTAGCTGTAGGCCGCCCGCCATGCAGCGCCGTCCAGCGCATCGCCGGCGCCCGAGTCGTTGAGCAGCGAGCCGGCGGCCATGATCGCGTCGAAGTCGTCGTAGATCGACGGGTGAGAGCGCGTGCGGTGCGGGTAGCTCGCGGGCCGGCGCCCGGCCTTGTACGCCTGGCGGTAGAGCTTCCAGGTGCTCGGGGGCCCGTTGGTGACATTGAACTGCATCGGGCCGGCGCAGCAACCGAAGGGGTTGAGCCCCTTGTACGTGCTCGGCGCTTTCGAGAACGCCGTCTCCTGGTCGTGGATCGAGGCGATCAGCCGCCAGTTCACCCCGTACACCCGCTCCGCCTCGCGGTACAGCGGCAGGAATCCCGCCGCGGCCTTCGGAGCGACGCGGTGGCGGGCAGTGCGGCGGTAGTACTCCGCGCCGCCGCGCCGCGGCAGGTCCCCGTCGTGCTTCTCCATCATGGCCACGGTGGCCGACAAGCTCTGCGCCACCACGGTAGGCCCGGAGGGCGGCTTCGCGGCCTGGTCCGACGAGCCCGCGCCCATCCCCACGGCCGTGGCG
>DASZCV010000062.1:0-3995 GCA_035942755.1 Thermoleophilaceae bacterium | reverse complement strand
CACACAAGTTGCTAGTTGTCCCATTACAGGGCCGGGAAACGCGCCGGCCACCGCGGGGAGGGCGCTCGCGATGACGGGTCCTGCAAAGGCCCGCAACCGCAGGCGGCGCTCCGACGCGCGCCAGAACCGGGAGGCGATCCTTACGGTGGCCAGCCAAGCGCTTCGGGGCGACTCGGAGCTCACCATGCAGACGCTGGCGGGCGCTGCCGGGGTGAGCCGATCGACCCTGTACAGGCACTTCCCGACGCGTGACTCAATCGAGCAGGCGCTGCGCCAGGACGCTCTCGCGGCGCTGCTATCCACCATCGAGCGGGCGGTCGCCGAGGACCGAACGCCCCTGGCGGTGCTCCGAGCGCTCGTCGGGGCGCTCGCGCAGCTTGCCGGCGAGCGGCGCCTGGATGCTCTAGGGCTGCTGCCGCTGCCGCCGGAGGGCCGCAAGGCGGCCACCGCGCTGCTGCCGCTGGTCGAACGACTGCGACTGGCGGCACAGGTCGCGCCGAGTCCACCCGAGGCCTGGCTGGAACGAGCCGCCACCCAATTGCTCGACGCCTGTCTCGAGGCCGGCCTGAGCGGGGATCGCGAGGCCGCCGTCGAGGCCCTCTTTCGCTCGCTCACCGAGCCGCTCGACCAAGGTCTTGCTGTGCTCGACCGAGACGGGGCACTTCTCGCCATCAACCCCCTTGCCGCGCGCACGCTCGATCCGAGTGGACGCGTGGCCGTGGGCGACGAGCTCACAGAACCGCGCGTCGAGGTGCTCTACGAGGACGGCTCGGTGTGCCCCGGTGGCGCCTATCCCCTCAGTGGGGCGGTGCGCACCCAAGAGCCACAGACGGGCGTCAGGGGACACCGCAGCGCCGGCTCGGTCACGTGGATCGCGGTCGAGGCGCATCCGCTTCGCACCTCTTACGGGGAGGTCTACGGCGTGCTCGGAATCCTCTCGGACGTCACCGCGGAGAAGGACTGGGAGCTCGAGCGCCTTCGCCCCGCCGGGGAGCTCGGAGGGTCAGGGCCGCTGCCGCTCGACATCGCCCGGATCCTCGACGAGATCCCTCCCCACCTCTTTCCGGAGCAGTTCATGTCGGAGGCGCGGCGGATCAGCGGCGCGCCGGTGGCGCTCTACGTGCTCGACATCGATGGCACCCACCTGCTGCGGCTCGCGGGACCGGAGGAGTTCCCAGATCGCCTCGATGCCCCGCTGGCCCTCGGGCCGGAGCTGGCCGAGGATGGCATCCCCGACCTGAAGGCGCACATCGAGGCTGAGCTGCCAGGCGTGGTGGTCGTGCCGATGTGGCTGCGGGGGCGGGCGATCGGGCTTCTGCTCGCCCTGCGCGGCGCAGAGGAGCCGCTGCTCGAGCTCGGCCGCCACGGAGCGGCTGCGATGGAGCTGGCCGGTGGCTACACCGACGTGCTCGATGCCGCGCGCCGGCGCAAGGAGACTCACGCGGCCGCTGAGCTCCAGCAGAGCCTGCTGCCCCCGCGCATCGCGCGCATGGGAGCCGGCGAGCTCGCCGGCAGCGTCCTTCCGAGCTATGAGGTCGGCGGCGACTGGTTCGACTACGTGGAGAACCGCGACGGCGCCTGGCTTGCGATCGCCGACGCGGTCGGCAAGGGCGCGACCGCCGGGGCCCTCGGCGCGATCGCGCTGGCGGCCCTGCGCGCCGCTCGGCGTAGCGATCAGAGCCTCGAGGCGGCCGCGCAGACGATGCACGAGGTCACCTACGACGTCGGGCGGCCCGAGTTCTTCGTCACGGCGATCGTCGCGCGTTGGCATGCCGTCTACTCCACCTTCAGCTGGGTCAACTGCGGCCACCCGCCGCCGCTGGTCCTGCGAGCCGACAACACGATCGAGCAGCTGTTCACCCCGCCCGGACTCCCCCTCGGCCTGATGGAGCGCGAGCGCCGGTTCAGCCGCCACGGGCGCCGGCTCGAGGCCGGCGAGCGCCTGGTGCTCCACTCCGACGGGATCACGGCGCGTCGAACGAAGGACGGGATGTTCGGTCTCGACGGGATAGAGCGGGCGGTCCGGTCAGCCACGAGCCGCTCGGCGACGGCGATCGCGAGGGCGATCCAGGAGGCGGTCATGGCGGCCTCGGAGGACCCGCTTCAGGACGACGCCGTGGCGATCGTGCTAGACCCGACGCCACGCAGCTGACCAGGAGGTGAATCGAGCGATGCGGCCGGCCGTCGCAACCGCCCTGGCGCTCCTCATCGGTGCCGGCGGCTGCGGCGACGATGAAGGCGGTTCAGTGAGATCCGGTGATGTGACCGGCGGCACCGTCGACCGAGGCGCGCGAGAAGGGCGGCTGCAGTCCCGCCCCACCCGCCGCCGTCCCGACGCGGAGAAAGCGGGGCTCCAGGAGCTGAGCGTCGGGAGCGAGGGCAAGGGCTTGCTACTCGTTCCCGCCGGCTATGCGCCCGCACGGCCGGCCCCGCTCGTGGTGGTGTTGCACGGCGCGGGGTCGGGCGCACGTGGCGGGCTCGCCCCGCTGCGTGAGTTGGCCGACGACGCGGGGCTGATGCTCCTGGCACCGAAGTCGCGGGGGCAGACCTGGGACGTGATCGAGGGGGGATTCGGCCCCGACGTGGCGGTCCTCGACGCCCTACTCGCGCATGTCTTCAGGCGCTACGCCGTGGACCTCGAGCGGATCGCACTCGGCGGGTTCTCGGACGGTGCGTCTTATGCGCTCAGCCTCGGCCTCTCCAACGGCGACCTCTTCACCCATCTGATCGCGTTCTCGCCGGGGTTCATGGCTCCAGGACCCAAGCGGGGACGCCCGTCGATCTACGTGTCACACGGTGTCGAGGACGAGGTCCTGCCGATCGAGAGTTGCAGCCGGAGGCTGGTGCCCGCGCTGCGCAGGGGCGGCTACCACGTCCATTACCGGGAGTTCGGGGGCGGCCACACCGTGCCGGCGCCGGTGGCCCGTGCGGCAGTGACGTGGTTGCGGCGAGGCGGGGACCGCCGCTAGCCCAGCTTCTCTCTATGCCCGAGCGAGCCTCCTTCGGATACCTGCCGGCTCGGACAAGTGTGACTGCTCCGTTCTACCCAGCGGAGGGGTGGGTGCCCTCAAATCTTCGACACTCGTCCAAAGACCGGGGCCCGCGGGCGCTCCTAGATTGCGAGACGTTCCCTGATTCGGCGATCCGCCGGCCGCCGCGCCGCCGGAGATATGGAGGATCTCGCACACATGAGACCCAGTCTGAAGAGGGCCGGACCGCTGGCGCTGCTCGCGCTTGCGGCCTTCCTGGTCCTCCCCGCAAGCGCCCTCGCCACCGCGGATGACCTCAAGCAGGCGGTCGACGGCAACCTCGGAGACACGGTTCCGATCAACACCATGTGGGTGGTGATCGCCGCGATCTTCGTCCTGCTGATGCAGGCGGGCTTCGCGCTGCTGGAGATCGGGTTCTCACGCGGGAAGAACGCGGGCACAGGGGTTGCGAAGATCCTCACGAACCTGTCCATCGCCGCCATCTGTTACTGGGCCGTGGGCTTCGCGTTCGCGTTCGGCTCCGCCGACGTCTTCGGCAGCGGCTCGGTCCTTGGCAGCAACGGCTTCTTCCTCCAGCTCTCGGGCAGCCTCGACCCCGAGACCGGGGGTCACCTCGGTCTGCCGGTCATGTCGGTGTCGAACGCCACCGTGGAGGCCAAGTTCCTCTTCCAGTTCGCCTTCTGCGCGGTGTCGCTGGCGATCGTGTGGGGCACGACGCTCGAGCGGATCAAGTACGGGGCCTACGTCATCTACGCGATCGTCTTCGCGTCGATCATCTACCCGATCGGCTCCCACTGGGTGTTCGGCGGCGGCTGGCTGCAGAACGGGGACACCGGCCTGCTGCCCACCGGCATGCAGGACTTCGCGGGGTCGACGGCCGTCCACCTCATCGGTGCGACGGGAGCGCTCGCCGCGCTCCTGCTGCTCGGTCCACGCAAGGGCAAGTTCGGCGCGGACGGCAAGCCGAGGGTGATCCCGGGGCACTCCATGCCGCTGGTGGGCCTC
>DASZCV010000061.1:0-10087 GCA_035942755.1 Thermoleophilaceae bacterium | reverse complement strand
CCAGCGCGCTCCTCGAGGCGCGCGGCGCCGCCGCGTTCGACGGCTGACTGCGCCTCATCCTCACACGTGGCTCCAGGCGCCTGCTTCTGACCGAGCCACTACCCCGGTCGCCCGAGCGAATCCGGCTGGGCTATGTGACCTACGCCCCCAGCCGCGTCCTCGACGGGGTCAAGTCGCTCTCCTACGCGGCCAACATGCTCTGCAGCAGGCTTGCTCGCGAGCGGGGATTCGATGAGGCGCTGATGGTCACCCCCCACGGCCGCGTGCTCGAGGCGCCCACGTCCTCGATCTTCTGGGTGGACGGGAGCGGCACCCTCTGCACGCCCCCGCTCGAGGAGCACATCCTCGCCTCGATCACCCGTGACCACCTCATGCGGCTCGTGGACGTGCAGGAGCGCTCGGTGACCTCCGAGGAGCTACTCGGAGTGCGGGAGGCGTTTCTCGCATCCACCACCCGAGAGGTGCAGCCGGTGGCCGCGATCGAGGACACCGAGCTCTCCGGGCCCGGGGAGCTCACCCGAAAGGCCGCCGCCGCGTTCCGGGCGCACGTGGACGAGGCGCTCGCGGGAGGGCATTAGGCGCGGGGAGGGCGCTCGGGCGGCCGTTTATCTTGGTCCCTAGGGGTGCCATTCACCTGATAGCGCACGTACCAGGCGGTGTGGCGGACGAGGTCGCGCGCCACGGCGAGCGCGCTGGCGGCTGCGCCCAATAGCTTCCCTCCCATCGTGCGCATTCTGACCGTCATCGGCAACCGGCCGCAGTTCGTCAAGGCCGCGGGCGTCTCGCGACTGCTGCGAAAGCGACACGAAGAGGTGCTGGTCCACACCGGCCAGCACTACGACGACGAGCTCTCGCGGGTGTTCTTCGAGGAGCTAGGGGTCCCCGCGCCCGACCGCCGCCTCGGCGCGGGGGGCGGCTCGAACACAGAGCAGACCGCGCGCATCCTCGGCCTCTTGGAGGAGGTGCTGCGCCAGACGGCCCCGGACCTGGTGCTCGTCTACGGCGACACCAACTCCACCCTGGCGGGCGCTCTCGCAGCCGCCCAGGCGGGCGTGCCGGTCGCTCACGTGGAGGCCGGCATGCGCTCCTTCGACCGCACGATGCCGGAGGAGCTCAACCGGGTGCTCGTGGACCACGCCAGCCGGCTGCTGCTCTGCTCCACCGAGACGGCCGTTGCGAACCTCAGACGCGAGGCGGTCGTTGGCGAGGCGCACCTGGTGGGCGACGTGATGGCCGACGTGTCGATCGCCTTCCGCCCGATCGCCGCAGAGCGCTCGACCGCCCTCGCCGACCACGGCCTCGAGGAGGGCGGCTACCTCCTCGCGACCGCCCACCGGGCCGGCAACGTCGACGAGCCGGGGCGCCTCGAGCAGCTGGCCGAGTTGCTGGAGGCGCTGCCGCTGCCCACCGTGCTGCCCCTGCATCCCCGCACGGCCGCTCGCCTCGAGGCAGCCGGACTGCGCGACAGGCTCGAGGCTGCTCCCCGCGTCCGGCTCACGCCGCCTCTCGGCTACCTGGACTTCATGCGGCTGGAGATGCATGCCCGCGCGATCCTCACCGACTCGGGTGGCGTCCAGAAGGAGGCCTACCTGCTGGGCGTTCCGTGCGTGACCCTGCGCGAGAGCACCGAGTGGACGGAGACGGTGGAGGCCGGCTGGAACACGCTCGTGGGCCTCGACCGCGACGCCGCGCTGCGGGCCCTGGAGCGCCCGACCCCGGCCGGGGATCGCCCCGAGCTGTATGGGGGAGGTCGTGCCGCCGAGCGGGTCTGCGACGCGATTGATGCCTACACTGCGCGCGGATGAACGACAATGGAGGACCGCGCATGAGGGTTGGGGTGGTCGGACTGGGCTACGTCGGCCTGCCGCTGGCGCTCGCCTTCGCCGAGGAGGGGCACGAGGTCGTCGGCGTCGAGACGGATCCGCGCAAGGTGGAGGCGCTCGCCCGCGGCGAGAGCTACATCGAGGATGTGCCCTCGGGCCGGCTGCTTGCCGCGAGGGATCGGCTCAGGGCAACCACGGCTCCGGAGGGGCTCGCCTCATGCGATGCCGTGCTGATCGCCGTGCCCACCCCGCTTACGCGCAACCGCGAGCCGGATCTGGGCCCGCTCGTGGCCGCAGGCACCGTGCTCGCCGGGGTGCTGCGCGCGGGACAGCTGGTGGTGCTCGAGTCGACGACCTATCCGGGCACCACCCGCGAGCGCCTGGCGCCGCTGCTCGAGGAGTCCGGCCTGGCGGCCGGCCGCGACTTCAATCTCGCCTATTCGCCGGAGCGGGTCGACCCCGGGCGCATCGACTTCACCTTGCGCAGCACCCCGAAGATCGTGGGCGGCATGACTCCCGCATGCCTCGAGCGGGCCGTGGACCTGTACGGGCACGTCTGCGACGAGATCGTCACCGTGTCCGGCCCCGAGCCGGCGGAGCTGGCCAAGCTGCTGGAGAACGTGTTCCGCTCGGTGAACATCGCGCTGGTGAATGAGCTCGCCATGTTGTGCGACCGGATGGAGATCGACGTGTGGGAGGTGGTCGAGGCCGCGAGCTCCAAGCCGTACGGCTTCATGCGCTTCGACCCCGGGCCCGGCATGGGCGGCCACTGCCTGCCGGTCGACCCGTTCTACCTGTCGTGGAAGGCACGCGAGTACGGCCAGCCCACGGAGTTCGTGGAGCTCGCCGGCGAGGTCAACCAGCGGATGCCGGAGTTCTGCGTGGAGCGTGTGGCGCGCGCGCTCAACGACCAGTCGAAGCCGGTGCGCGGCTCGCGGGTCGTGATCCTCGGCGTGGCGTACAAGCCGGGCGTGGGCGACCTTCGCGAGTCGCCCGCCATCAAGATCATGGGCCTGCTCGCGACGAGCGGCGCGGACCTCGCCTTCCACGACGACCACGTGGGTGAGCTGCCCGAGTTCGGACTGCGCTCGGAGCCACTCGACTCGGCGCTGGCAGGCGCGGACGTGGCGGTGATCGTGACCGCCCATCCGGAGTTAGACGTCGAGCAGGTGGTGCGCCTGGCCCCGCTCGTGGTCGACTTCCGCGGCGTCACCAGAGGGATTGAGGCACCCAACCTGGTGCGTCTGTGAGCTCCCTCGCCGCGCTGCGCGTCGGCGTGGTCGGGCTGGGGCACTGGGGACCGAATCTGGCGCGGAACTTCGACCGGCTGCCCGAGGCCGACCTCGCGTGGATCTGCGATGCATCCGAGGAGGCCCGTGCCCGCTGGGCGGTCAGCTTCCCCGAGGCGCGTGTCGGCGGCGACCTGGACGAGCTGCTCGGGGATCCGGAGCTCGACGCCGTGGTCATCGCCACGCCTGTGCCGACGCACGCCGGGCTCGCCGGTCAGGTGATCGCCGCCGGCAAGCACTGCTTCGTGGAGAAGCCCCTCGCGCAGTCGGCGCTCGAGGCGGAGGCGGTCGTGACCGCCGCGCGTGAGGCCGGGCTGGTGCTGATGGTCGGCCATCTGCTCGAGTACCACCCCGGCATCGTGAGGCTCAAGGAGCTGGCCGACTCCGGCGAGCTGGGGGAGATCCACTACATCTACGGCAACCGGCTGAACCTCGGGAAGCTGCGCTCCGAGGAGAACGCCCTCTGGAGCCTCGGCGCCCACGACGTGTCCGTGCTGCTCGGTCTGGCGGGCGAGGAGCCCACCGATTGCATGGCGATGGGAGAGTCCTACATGCGGGAGGGGGTGGAGGACGTCGTCTTCTGCTACCTGCGCTTTCCCTCCGGCCTCGCCGCCCACCTGCATCTCTCGTGGCTCGATCCCCACAAGGAGCGTCGCTTCACGGTCGTGGGGTCACGCAAGATGGCCACCTTCGACGACATGGAGGTCGAGCGCAAGCTCACCGTCTACGACAAGGGCTTCGACGAGGACTTCTCCTCCTACGGCGAGTACATCGCCCGCTCGGGGGACAGCTGGAGCCCGCGCGTGCCCAATGACGAGCCGCTGCTGCTCGAATGCGGCCACTTCGTCAGCTGCGTGCTCGACGGCGCCACCCCCCGCTCGGACGGGGAGAGCGGCCTGCGTGTGGTCCGCGTGCTCGAGGACCTGCAGCGCTCACTCGATCGCGGTAGAAGTGCTCAGGCCGTCTGATCGGGCGCCGGGTCTGCTGGTGGGGGACGGAGTGCTGCTGGCGCCGACGGTGGAGCTGGGCGGAAACGTGGTCATCCACGAGGGCACGGTCATCGGCGGCGAGGCGGCGATTCAGGATGGCGCGGTGATCGGCAAGCCGCTCGCGCTTGGCCCCCGCTCCGTTGCCTCCCGCGAGGCCCTTCCTCCGGTCGAGCTCGGCTCCGGTGTCAAGGTGGGCGCCGGAGCGGTGATAGTGGCGGGGGCGCGGATCGACGACGGCGCGGTGATCGGCGACCAGGCGCACGTCCGGGAGCGCTCGCGGGTCGGTGCGGGCAGCGTGGTGGGCCGCGGATCGGCGGTTGACAACGACGTGGTGATCGGGGCGCGCGTGCGTATCCAGACCGGCTGCTACATCACCGCCTTCTCGACGATCGAGGACGATGTCTTCGTGGCGCCGGGGGTCACGTTCACCAACGACGACACGATGGCCCGGCACGGCACCGACCACGAGCTCCGCGGCGCGATCCTGCGGCGCGCGTGCCGGGTGGGAGGCGGAGTGGTCCTCGTGCCCGGTGTGGAGGTGGGCGAGGAGGCATTCGTGGCCGCCGGCGCGGTCGTGGTCCGCGACGTGGCCCCGCGCGCGGTCGTCATGGGCGTGCCCGCGCGGCAGGTCCGCGAGGTACCTGACGAAGACCTGCTGGAGCGCTGGACGTGAGGCGCAGGTCCCTTCACCGGCTCGGCTTCCGGCGGCGGCGCCAGCGCACGCGAGGGCTGCTCTCGGACCGCCGCACGCTGGCGCTCGGGTTGCTGGCCGCCAGCGCGACGGGGGCGGTCGTAACGGTGGAGTTCGGTCGCGTCTGGCGAAAGGGCTCGGCACCTCTGCCGGCCACCGCGGAGGACCCGCTGCAGGCGGTCGCGGAGGCTGCCGCCGAGACCGCGGAGGTGGCTCTCACCGGCTATCGCGAGGTGTCGACCCACGAGAACTCGATGTTCAACCTGCTCACCTCTTTCGTGACCACGTTCATCGCCGCCCGCGCCATCACGACGGGGTTGAGGCGCCGCCGAACCCTCGGTCCGTTTCGCAACGTGACGCTCGGCCGCAGGCACATCCACCACTTCGTGCCCGGCATCATCCTCGCCTTCGCGGCCGGCGCGGCGGCGATCGTCACCCGCGACGAGGACATAGAGCCGTTGCTGGCGATCCCCTTCGGGATGGGGATGGGGCTGACGCTCGACGAGTCCGCACTTCTGCTCGAGCTCGACGACGTCTACTGGACCGAGGAGGGGGTGATCAGCGTCCAGATCGCCCTGGCCGTCACGGCGCTCCTGGCCGCTGTGGCGCTCGCCACTCGGTTCCTGCGCCGCGGGGAGGAAGTGGTGCTCGAGGGCCCGCGTGAGGCGCCGTCGAACGGAGTGCCCGCCGGACGTTAGAGTTGACCGATGGACTCCGGCTCGTCACCGCCCGACCGTCCCGGCTACGGCCCCGGCTCGCCCGGCTACGGGCCGGGAGGCGAGCCACCCCCTTCCGGACCGCAGTCGCCGGCACCCCAGCCGCCGCGCGCCCCCGATGATCGGGAGCCCGGTGAGCCGCCCCCCGCGGGACCGCAGTCGCCGGGACCGCAGTCGCCCGAGCCGCCCCCGGCGGGACCGCAGTCACCTTCGCCGCCGGGCGCGCCGCCCTACGCGCCGCCGGCCACCCCGGGTGGGCCGGAGACCCCTCGGGCCCCGAGCTACGGCGGGCCCGTGCCACCGGGGGGCTGGCACGCGCCGCCCGCGCCCCAGGCCTCAGCGCCGCCGGGTGGCCCCCTGGCCGGCTGGGGCACGCGAGCGTGGGCGTACATCATCGACGCCCTCGTGCTGCTCGTGCCCGTGGCCATCCTGTTCGTGGTGATCGTGGGTGGGGCAATCGGCATCACCGGCACCGACGACGAAGACGTCGCAACGGGCGCCGTGATCCTGGCGGTACTCGGCTGGCTCCTCGTGTTCGCGATCCTCTCGCTGCTCTACGCCCCTCTTCTCATGGCTCGCAAGGGTGCGCACAACGGTCAGACCTGGGGGAAGCAGCTGATGGGCATCCGAGCGGTTCGCGACAGCGGCGAGACCTGGGGCTTCGGCTCAGCCGCCTTCCGCGAGGTGCTGCTCAAGAACCTCGCGGTGGCCGTGGCATCGTCGATCATCCCGATCATTCCGTGGTTCCTTAACTTCTTCTGGCCGCTCTGGGACGATCAGAACCGGGCGCTGCACGACATGGCCGCCTCGAGCCATGTCGTCAAGGCCTGACGGGGCGGCAGCCTCGACGTTGCGGCCGTTGGCCTCAGCGGGCAGCGCTGAGCTGCCGGGACCCGTCCGTCCAGATGATCTCGTCGCGGCCGGGGCCGACGCCCACCATGACCACCGGGATGCCGAGGCTCTCCTCGATGAAGTCGATATACCCGCGGGCGGCCGGTGGTAGGTCGCCGAGCTCCCGTGCCTGTGAGATGTCCTCACGCCACCCCGGCAGGTCCACGGTCTCCCCGCGAGCGGCGTGCAGCACGGACTGGTGGTAGGGGAAGTTCCTGAAGCGCGCCCCTTCGGGGCCCACGTAGCCCACGGCCACCCGCAGCGGATCGATGCCAGTGAGCACGTCGAGCTTCGTGATCACGAGCGCGGTCAGGCCGTTCACCCGCACCGCGTAGCGGAGCGCGACCACGTCGAGCCATCCACACCGCCGTGGGCGGCCGGTGGTGGTGCCGAACTCCGCGCCGGCCTGGCGGAGCTGCTCGCCGAGCCCGTCGTGGAGCTCGCTCGGGAAGGGCCCGGCACCGACGCGGGTGCTGTAGGCCTTGGTGACGCCCCATACGTGGTCGATCGAGCTCGGCCCGACGCCCGCTCCGACGCACGCCGCGCCCGCCACGGGGTTCGAGGAGGTCACGAACGGATAGGTGCCGTGGTCGATGTCGAGCAAGGTGCCCTGAGCGCCTTCGAAGACGACCAGCCGGCCCTCGTCGAGCGCATTCCAGGCGATCGGCGGGGTGTCGGCGATGTACGGCTCGAGGCGGTGTCCGAAGGAGGTGTAGTCCTCCGTCATCTGGCGCAGGTCGAGGCGCGGGTCCTTCGCGTAGTCGCGTAGCGTCAGCCGCTTGGGCTCGAGCGCCGCGGTGATCTTCTGCTTGAGGATCTTCTCGTCGAGGACATCCTGCACGCGGATTCCGAGACGGGCCGCCTTGTCGGCGTAGCACGGGCCGATGCCCCGCTTGGTGGTGCCGATCTCCCGCCCTCCCAGCTTGGCCTCCCCGGCCTCGTCGAGCAGCAGGTGGTAGGGCATGATCAGGTGCGCGTTGGCGGAGATGCGCAGCCCGCTCAGGTCGATGTCCCGCCGGCGCAGGCCGTCGATCTCCCCGGAGAGGACCCGTAGGTCCACCACCACGCCGTTGCCGATCACGCAGAGCTTGCCGCGGTAGAGGATCCCCGACGGGATCAGGTGGAACTTGTAGGTCTGATCGCCCAGGACGATCGTGTGGCCGGCGTTGTTGCCTCCCTGGAACCGGATGACGGCGTCGGCCTGCTCGGCCAGGAGGTCCACGACCTTTCCCTTGCCCTCATCGCCCCATTGGGCGCCCACGATCACCAGTCCCGGCATGACCGGACGAGTGTAGGTGGCCTCGTCGCCTTGAGGTCAGCCCGCGGAGGTCAGCCGCAGGTCCGGTCCCATGATGGGAATCGGATTGCCGCAGATCTCCACCAGCCGCGAGACGGTCCGCGCCCCGATTTGCGTGCGTAGCTCGTCGAGGTCGAGGATGTTGGTGGTGACCACGATCGAGCGCTCGTCCTGCCAGCGCTCGTTGACGATCGAGTACAGCTCCTGAAGGACCCAGTCGGTGCGCTTCTCGGCGCCGAGGTCGTCGAGGTGCAGCAGGTCGACCGACACGAGCTTCTGGAACAGCGAGACGTACGAGCCGGCGGTATCCCTGTCGTACGTTGCCCTGATGTCGGCCAGCAGGCGCGTAACGGGGTAGATCGCGACGGAGCGCCCCCTCTTCTCCGCCGCCCGCGAGACGAGCATGGCGAGCGATGTCTTTCCGGTACCGACGTCGCCGGTGAACCAGATGCCCCTTCCGGCCCGCACGTTTGCGTCGATCTGCTCGACGAAGCCCCGGACGTGTCGCAGGACGAACGGGTCGAGGTCGCATATCGGCTTGCGGTCGAAGGAGACCCCCTGGAACCTCTTGGGGATGCCGGTTCCCATCCCGCGGCTGACGCCCCGGCCGATCAGGCCGTCGCGGCAATCGCAGGGGACGGCCTCGCCGTCCTCGCGCAGGATGAAGCCGTTGCCCTCGCACAGGCCGAGCACGCACGCGTCGCGGCGATGTGGCTCGTCGGCGTCACCCCCGCCCCGCTCTGGGACCGAACGCAGCATCAGGCCGCGCCTGCCGCGGTGTCGGCGTTGCGGTACTCGTCGCGGTAGACGAACATCACGAGGTCGGATCGCGGGCGATGCTGGCGAAC
Organism: Thermoleophilaceae bacterium; assembly: GCA_035942755.1. Taxonomy (GTDB): domain Bacteria; phylum Actinomycetota; class Thermoleophilia; order Solirubrobacterales; family Thermoleophilaceae; genus JAAYBF01. The sequence goes on along the minus strand of DASZCV010000061.1, from coordinate 1,543 downwards.
TTGGGATAGCGATCGAGAAAGGTGAGCTCCACGCTGCCGACCGGCCCGTTGCGGTGCTTGCCGATTATCACCTCGGCCACTCCCGGCTTCTCGGTGTCCGCGTTGTAGTACTCGTCGCGGTAGACGAACATCACGAGGTCGGAGTCCTGCTCGATGTTCCCGCTCTCCCGCAGGTCGGACATGAGCGGGCGCTTGTCGGGGCGCGCCTCGACGGCACGCGAGAGCTGGGAGATCGCGATCACGGGGATGTGAAGCTCCCGTGCGAGGATCTTCAGCCCGCGGCTCATCTTGCCGACCTGCTCCACCCGGCCGTCCCGCGGGTCCTCCGCGCGAATCAGCTGTAGGTAGTCGACGATCAGCAGGCCGAGCGGCTGGCGCTGGTGGAGCCTGCGCGCCTTGGCCCGCAGCTCGAGCACGCCGATGTCGCTCGAGTCGTCGATGTACAGGGGCGCGCGCGCCAGCTTGTCGGTGGCCTGAAGCAGCTTCGGCCAGCGGTCCTGCTTGACCCGTCCCTTTCGCAGCGAGTCGCCGCTGATCTTGGCCCGCGAGGCGACCAGGCGCTGCGCGAGCTCGCCCTCGGACATCTCGAGCGAGAACAGCGCGACGGTCTTCCCGTGGTCCACCGCCGCGTTCTCGGCGATGCAGGTGGCGAGGCATGACTTGCCCATCGCCGGCCTCGCGGCCAGCACGATGAGATTGCCTGGCTGGAAGCCTCCGGTGATCTCGTCGAGGTCCCTGTAGCCAGACGGCGTGCCGGTGAGCGACTGGCCCTCCTTCGAGAGCCGCTCGAGCTTGTCGAGCTCCTCGTGCAGCACATCCTCGATCGGCCGCAGCGCCTTCGACTCGTGGTCGTGACCGGCGCGGAAGAGGGCCTGCTCGGCCTGCTCGACGAGCATCCGCGGGTCCCCGCTCTCGACGGCCACGCGCTCCTGGATCTCGCGTGCCGCGGCGAGCAGGCCGCGCAGGATCGAGTGATCGCGCACGATCTTGGCGTAGTCGCGCACCGCCCCGACAGCCGGCACCATCGCGGGGAGGGAGTGAACGTAGGCGTCTCCCCCGGCCTCGGCCATCTTGCCCTCGCGCGTGAGGTCGTCGCACACCGTGACGACGTCGACCGCCTCGGGCTCGGCCTTGTCCTTCAGGCGCAGCATCGCGCGGAAGATCAGCTGATGGCGCGGCCGGTAGAAGTCCTCCGGCCGCAGCTTGAGGTCCACGAGGATCTGGTCGAGTGCCTGCTCGGTCAGCAGGATCGCACCGAGCACGGCGACCTCCGCCTCGTCGTTCTGCGGCGGCACGCCGGCGCCGTTGACCGGCGGCCCTACCATGAAGCCGCCTTCAGTGCCGCCGCGCGACGACTGCCTTCTGGAGCTACTCGGCCGTGACGATCGTCTTGATCGACGCCGTCACGCCGTCCGCCACCTCCACGGTGACCATGTGCGTGCCGGTGAGCGACTGGCCCTCCTTCGAGAGCCGCTCGAGCTTGTCGAGCTCCTCGTGCAGCACATCCTCGATCGGCCGCAGCGCCTTCGACTCGTGGTCGTGA
>DASZCV010000060.1:0-15527 GCA_035942755.1 Thermoleophilaceae bacterium | reverse complement strand
GGATGGGGCAGTGGCGGGTTTGACGAAAGCATCGTCGCCTCATTTCCCAGCAGCGAGAACACCGTGTGGCAGGTGGTAATGAGCAATAGAGGCACATCCGCGACCTCCTTCCAGGTCTATGCGATCTGCGCAGTGGTGCAGTAGTAGCGCATGCGCTTTCGCCACCTTCCAGCCAACCGCCGGCCGGGGCGCCAGAGGCGCGTCTCAGCGGGCGGCGATGGAGTTGATGTAGGCCACCTGCGTAGGCCCCGGATACACACGCGCCCTAGACTGCCTTCTGCATTGCCGCTCATGAGAGGCCGATGGATACTCGTTGCCTCCGTGATACTGCTCGCGTTTCCGATCTCCGCGCACGCCGGCACGGCATCCGTCCGGGTGCGCGCCGAGGAGAGCAGGAGCGACGTGGTCGTGAAGATCGCCGAAGTTCGGTACAAGGCCGGTCGGGGTGAGCGCAACGGCCTGAGCGTCCGGATCACAGGCAGGGCCGTGAAGTTCACCGACTCCGTCGGCATACGCGCCGGACGCGGCTGCAAGAAACTGAGCCGCCGGACGGCGCGTTGCTCGCTGCGCTCGGTGGACGGATCGAGCCTCACGGTGGCGCTAGGGGATCGCGCCGACAGCGTCCGGACGCGTGGGAAGCTCCGTTACGACGACTATGCCTCCAACGGCACGGTGACGGTCAGGGGCGGCCCCGGCGCCGACCGGATCCTCGGCGGCCCGGCTCAGAACGACCCGAACACTCTGGCCGGGGGCTCCGGCAACGACACCGTCATCGGCGGATCGGGCGATGACGTGTTCGACGAGGGCTCGCGCGCCAGCGGGTCGGACACGATCGACGGGCGCGGCGGGGAGGACGAAGTGACCTATCCCCGCTCGCGCGGCGTCAGCCTGAGCTCTGACGGTCAGCGCAACGACGGCGAGCCGGGCGAGAGCGACCTGCTCACGAGCGTGGAGAACCTCACCGGCGGTCGCGGATCCGACGTGATCACCGGTGGGCCGGCGCGCGATGTCCTCGACGGCGGCCCCGACCGGGCGACGGGACGCAAGGGCGACGTGATCGACGGCGGAGCGGGTGCCGATCAGGTCAACGGCAGCGGCGGTGCCGACACGATTATCGGCGGGGAGGGGGAGGACACGATCGCGGCAGGTCGCGGCGACGATCGTGTCCTGCTACGCGACGGCCGCCATGACGACGTCAGGTGCGGGGGCGGTACAGACACGATCGAGCTCGACGGCTATGACACCTTCACGAAGGCCGCTCGCTGCGAGATCGTCCAGCGCGCGGTGCACTCAGGCCCGGTGCTCGCCGGCATCAGGGAGTTCTCCGTCTCCGGCAAGGCTCCCCGGGGCAGCGTCTATCTCAGCTGTTCGCCGGACGCTCCGCGGCCTTGTGCGGCGCAGCTGACCCTGACGGTCGGCGGGATGACGGTGGCCGCCGGGGCGATCACCGTCAGCAGCAGCGCGGACCCGGTCAGCGTCCAGGTCGACCCGGCTTTCTGGGCGCGGGTGAAACGCGGTGACACGATCGCGGGCGCGAACCTGCGGATCGTCTCGGGCTCGGGTGCCGCCACGGCGGGGCTCGACTACCCGCTCCGGGTCACTCTGAGCGACTAGGAGTAGGCGCTCGAGATCGCTTAGCCGGCGATCATGCGGGTGCGCCCGAGGGCGCTGCTGCCGTCGGCGAAGATGTGGTGACGGTCAGGCCGACCGGCACTCCGACCACGTTTGCAAGCCCGTGGACCTGCCGTGTCGCGCCGTCCTGGTCCTTGTCGATCCGTCGTCGTAGCGCGCGATTGACGGGGACCGTGAAGGCGAACTCGGTGTCGCGCCTAGCGAGTAGGCCCCGCTTCGGGCGACGCGGCCCGCGTGCTCGATGACGACGCGACGGTTGCAGGCGCCGCCCGCGATGTGGCCGGGCAGCCGATCGGTGTCTTGAGCCGGGCGCCGATCAGCTCCGTGTAGAGGTAGTGGCGGCTCGAATCGGACACCCTCACGCTCGCAGGTTCTTGAGCCGCTTTGGGCCGATGTTTCCACTGTCGAGCACCCGGTGTCGCCCGCGCACACCGAGGCATGGATCTCAACAGGTCATTCGCACCGCGGCGGCTTGCCCGGGCGATGCGCCAACGCATCGAGCAGCTCGACGCGGCCGACACCCCCGCGGAGGCCACGACCGACGCCACCGACGCCGGGGACGGAGGTGAACGCGCTGGAACCGGGACGGCCGGAGGGGACGGTTAAGCACAGGCGTCCCCCTTTCGCGCGCCCTGAGCGACGCGCCGCACCGCTTCGAGTGGCTTGATGAGACCGAGCATGTGCCCTCTCGGCGAAGCCGTGAGCCCACCGACAGAACCCGCTCCTGCCTACGACCTTGCGTCGCAAAACAGGCGCGGCGTAGGACGCAGTGTGATCTTGCCGCCGCCTGACTGATCGCTTTCTGCGCGCACGAGGCCTTAGGCTCGGCCCTGCGTGATCGAGGTAGATCCCTACGCGTTTCTCGCGATGGTGGGCGCCGCGGGGGCCGCCGCGTTGGTTACGTCCGTGGCCGCGAGCCGCGGGCTCGTGGTCCCGGTGGTGGTTCTCGAGGTGCTGCTCGGGGTGATCATCGGGCCGCAAGTGCTCGATTGGGCGCAGGTGGACGATTTCACGGAGTTCTTCTCGGCGTTGGGACTGGGCATGCTCTTCTTCTTCGCGGGCTACGAGATCAACTTCGCGAGGATTCGGGGGGCGCCTTTGCGGCTTGGGGGGCTGGGATGGCTGATGTCACTCGGGCTTGCGTTTTCGATCGGCGGGCTGCTCGTAGTTCTTGGCGTGATCGAGTCGGACCTCTATACCGGGTCGGCGTTGACGACGACGGCGATCGGGACGCTGATCCCAATCCTGGGCGACGCGGGGGAGCTTCGGACCCGGTTTGGAAGCTTCATCCTCGCCGCTGGCGCGATTGGCGAGTTTGGGCCGATCCTGCTCCTCACGCTGTTGCTATCTGCGAGCAGCCCGCTTCACAACGCGCTGTTGCTCGTCGCCTTCATCGCGATCGCGATCCTGGTTGCTGTTCTCTCGGTGCGCACGTTTCACCATGCGTGGTCGCTGTTCACGCTCACACCCGAGTCGAGCAGCCAGCTCGCTGTGCGGTCGGTGGTCCTGCTCGTGTTCCTGCTCGGGCTGGCGGCCGCCGAGCTTGGCCTCGACCTGCTGCTCGGGGGCTTTGCGGCGGGAATGATCGTGCGACTGCTGTTTCGCGGGCGAGAGGTAGAGACCTTCGAGTCCAAGCTGGTGGCGCTGGCCTACGGCTTTCTGGTGCCCTTCTTCTTCATCTCCAGTGGGATGAGCCTGGATGTGGTCACCCTCCTCGAAGATGCGAGCGCCCTGCGCAAGGTGCCGCTGTTTCTGGTCCTGTTCCTCGCGGTGCGCGGATCGCCCGCGATCCTCCTCTACAAGAAGGTACTTGGGACAAGGGACCGTCTTGCGCTCGCGACCTTCTCAGCGACGGGGCTGCCGATGGTGGTCGCCATCACGGCGATCGCGACGTCGGAGGGCCACATGCTGCGCGGGACCGCGGCAGCCCTGGTGTCGGCGGCAGTGCTCTCGACGCTGATCTTCCCCCTTGTCGGTCTCTGGCTGCGAAGGGCCGCCGGAGGGGATCCGGCGCCCGCCGCGGCGCCCGCCTGATTGCGGCCACGCGCTTCCGCCCGGCGAGGGAGCCACGATGTAGCGGTGACGCAACCTCCCCACGCCCGCGCGCGGGCGCGCGTGAGCGGCCCCTCGCGAAGCTTCCGGGCACGCATCTGGCTGTCGCAATCGCTGTGGGTACCGGTGCTGGTGCCAAACGTCGTGGCGGTGGCGTGCGGGCTGCTGCTGCCGAGAATCGACCGTCACATCGACCACGAGCATCTCCCGATACCCGTGTCGGCGGCGCAGGCCATCTTCGGCTCCCTGGCGGGGGGGATGATCACCTTCACCGGGATCGTGTTCTCGGCCGTGTTCGTGGCCGCCCAGATCGAGACCGCCTCGTACTCGCCACGGCTGGCTGCGCGCCTGCGTCGCGACCCGGTAGTGCTCGCCGGCCTTGCCTTTCCCACCGCCACCGCCGTCTACTCGCTCCTCGCGCTCGCCGCCGTTGGACGCCAGAACGCGCTCGGGAGGGGAGCGGACTACGTGCCGGCGGTCACGGTCATCTTCGGGCTGGCGCTCGCAGGCGTCACGCTCGCCGTTTTCGTAGCGCTCGTGCAGCGGGCGTTCGATCGCATTCAGATCGGGGGCATACTGCGCTCGCTCATGAGCCAGGCACGAACGGTGCTCGACGACGTGCACCCGCTCCATCCCGCTGAGGGGGACGCGCGCCCGGCCCCGCCGGTGCTCGACGGTCCCGTGACCGAGGTTCGCCACGAGGGCGCCCCCGCCGTCCTGTCTGCAGTCGACCGCGGAGCACTCGTCCGGCTGTCGGAGTCCACGGGCGCGTTCGTGGAGGTGCTGCCGCTGGTCGGGGAGTACCTGATGACCGGCACGCCGATACTCCGCCTGCACGGGGCGGAAGGCGACCCTCGGTCAAGGGATGCCGAGCGAGTCCTGGTCATGGCGCGCCAGCGCACCATCGACCAGGACCCCGCGTTCGTGCTGCGGATGCTCGTTGACATAGCCATCCGAGGGCTATCGCCGGCCGTCAACGACCCCACAACCGCAGCCCAGGCACTCGATCGCATCGAGGCGATGTTGATAGACGTGCTCGCTCGGCACCCCGGCCTCTCCTACGTGGTCGGCCCCGCAGGCCGCATCCATGGATCGGTACCGGCACCGACCTCGGCGCAGTACGTTGAGCTGGGCCTGGTCGAGATTCGCCACTACGGCCGCGGGTCGATCCAGATAGCCCGCCGCATGCGTGCTACGCACGACCGCCTGAGGGCGCTCGCCCCGCCGGACGCGCTTGCGGTCATCGAGCGCGAAGCGCGACTGCTCGAAGCTCATGTCGCCGGCGACTTTCCCGATGCCGAGGAGGCCGCCACGGCTGCCCTGCAGGACCGCCTTGGGCTCGGTGGGCGACCCCGCGGATAAGGCGCTCTGAATCGCGGCTGACAGCTCGGCGGCGACCGCGCGCCGGCGCAGGTAGCCAGGCACTGATCGCACCGCTACCTTCGAGGGCCGACAGACTTTGTCCGTCTGGATAGGGTCCCGGCCGATAGACCTCGCTTCATGCGCCGCGCCCTCGCTACCACACCTCTCCTGCTTGCCGCGCTGACACCCGCCACGGCGCACGGCGCCACCACTCACGTCGTGCGCGGAGCGGGCTTCGGGCACGGGGTGGGCATGAGCCAGTACGGCGCCTATGGCATGGCCCAGAAGGGGTTCGGCTTCGGCCGGATCCTGGCCCACTACTACCGCGGCCCCAGGCTATCCCCGGCACCGAGCCGCCCGATCCGCATATTGCTTCAGGCAAGCGATCCGCAGGTGCGCTTCCGGGGCGCGACGCGAGCGCCGGGCGGCAAGGCGCTGGGCCGCGGGACCACGTATATCGCCCGCGGGGCCGGCGGGCGCCGTGTGTCCCTCTCGGCCAGAGGCAAGCGGATCGGAACTTTCACGGCTCCGGTGCGGGTAGACGGGCGCGGCGCGCCAATGCGGCTGCTGGGCCGCGCGATCAACGGCGTGACCAGCGGGACCTATCGGGGGACCTTCGAATTGCGACCGGGCGCGGGCGGAGGGGTGACCGCGGTGAACTCGTTGCCGCTGGACTCCTACGTGCAGGGAGTGGTGGCCGGAGAGATGCCCTCGTCGTGGGACATCGACGCGCTGCGCGCGCAGTCGGTGACGGCGCGGACATACGCGATGGCGACGAGGAAGCCGAGCACGATCTTCGACCACTATCCCGACACGCGGTCGCAGGTGTACCGCGGCGTGCGGGGGGAGACCGGGCGCTCCAACGCCGCGGTCCGAGCCACTGCGGGCAAGATCCTGACCTACCGCGGTCGGCCGGCCGTGACGTACTATTTCTCCACGTCGGGCGGCCGGACCGAGAGCGTCGAGTTCTCCGCGCTGGGCGGGCCGCCACGCGCCTGGCTGCAGGGCGTGGAGGACCCCTACGACGACATCTCGCCGAGACACCGATGGCGCTTTCGCTTCAGCTCGTCTCAGCTCGGCGCCCGCCTGGGGGCGCCGGGGCGCTTTCGCAGGGTTCGCGTGCTCAAGCGAGGCCGGTCGCCGCGCATCGTTCGGGCCCGCGTGTACGGCTCCCGCGGTTCGCGCTTGCTGACGGGCGCCCAGATCCGGGCACGGCTCGGGCTCTATGACTCCTGGGCCTACTTCACCAAGGTCTCCACGTCGCAGGTCACGCGTGCGCGAGCCTCGCGGGGCGCGGTAACTCCGCTCGCTTCTCCCGAGATAAAGGGCAGCTTCGAGCCCGCGCCGCGCTCTCGTCTCGTCCTGGTGGAGCGGCGCCGCCGCGGGCGCTGGGAGCGGGTGGACGAGGTGGGGACGAGCGCTCGGGGGCGGTACAGGTCCTTGGTCGCGGTGCCCGCGGTCTATCGGGTCCGCTCAGCCGGGGTGATCGGTCCCGCGGTGCGGGTCAGACGGTGAGGCGCCCAGCGGGATGGTGCGCCGCTCTCGCGGCCTTCGCCCTGCTCGGTACGGCCGGTACGCTGGTCACCGCGCGTGCGGACGGGCACGCCGGGGCGAGCCAGCAGGCCCCGGCCCCCGCCGCTGCGCCGCCGCACACCGTCCTTGCCACTGGCGACTCGATGATCCAGCTGGTGGACCGCTACCTGGCGCGCCGGCTCGAGCCCGGCGGCCGGGCGAAGGTACACAGCGACAGCCGCATCGGCACCGGGATATCCAAGCCGGCGCTGCTCAACTGGCCGCGTCACGCCGCCTCGCAGGCCAGGCAGCTGCATCCGCGGGCTACCGTGGTCTTCCTCGGCGCCAACGATGGCTTCAACGTTCGGAGCGCCTCCAGGCGTCTCGCGCGCTGCTGCGGAAGGGCCTGGAGCCGCGAGTACGGGCGCCGAGCCAGGCGGATGATGGTCTCCTACTCCCAGGCCGGCGCCGGTCGGGTGTACTGGCTGCTCCTGCCCCAGGCGCGCGCCGGATTCTTCAGGCGCGTCTACCCAGCGGTGAACAAGGGTCTTCGGCAGGCGGCACGGGGGCTGACGGGCGTGCGCCTGATCCACCTAAACAGGGTCTTCACACCAGGTGGCCGCTACCGGAAGTTCATGCGATACCGGGGCAGGCGTGTGCGGGTGCGCCAGGGAGATGGCATCCACCTCTCGCTGACCGGGGCCTCGATCGCGGCATCTCTCGTCGTCCGGCGAATTACCACCGATCGGGCTCTCGCAGACCGATGATCCGCCCCGGGTGTAACGCCTGCCCCCGGACCAGCTCGAACTCCGCCACCCGGGGATAGATCCGCCGCAGCCCCCGGTTGAGCAGCCTGCCGAGCGCGGCCGCGCCGACAGGGCCGAGGTGGATCCAGTCACCCGCGAACCAGCCGCCGCGGCCGGCGCTGATGGCCACCCAGTCGAGCACAATCACCCGCCGAAGTGGCGGGGGGCGGCCCGGATGGTCCGCGCGTAGGCCTCGGCGCCGTCGCCTGCCTTGCGTGGCGTGACCAGACCGAGCGCCCGCTTCGGGCCCAGGATCCGTAGGGCAGGGGGATATCCAGGAAGGTGACGCTGGGCTGGTTGGTGCCTAGGGCCACGACCACCAGCCGCAGTAGGGTGCGCGCGCGGCGGCGCTTTCTGAGCACACGGAGTTCGTCGGGCATCTGGCGACACCCGCGCGCGTCGATCTCATATGGGCGAATCGAGTAAGTATCTGGCGCCGTGGTCTTCCCGTCGCTGGAATTTGCGATCTTCTTCCCGCTGGTGCTCGTCCTGTCGTGGGCGCTCATGCCGCGGCCGCGCTCGTGGAAGCCTTTCATCCTCCTGGCCAGCTACGGCTTCTATGGCGCGGCGGATCCCCGTTTCTGCCTGCTGCTGGCGCTGATGACGCTGGTCAACCAGCTCGGGGCGGTGCGGGTACAGGCGGCCACGAGCGAGCGCGGGAAGCGCAACATCACCGCCGCCACGGTGGCGTTCGACCTCGGGGTGCTCGGCATCTTCAAGTACTACGGGTTCTTCACCGAGGAGATCGGCCGGCTGCTGGACTCGCTGGGCCTTGGCATGCCGCTGCCGCTGCTCTCCCTCGCGCTGCCGGTGGGGCTGAGCTTCATCACCTTCCAGGCCATCTCCTACGTGGTCGACGTCAGGCGCGGTCTGCTCGAGCCGGCGAGCCCCATCGACGTCGGGCTATACCTGAGCTTCTTCCCCCACGTGGTCGCCGGCCCGATCGTGCGTGCACGCGAGTTCATCCCGCAACTGGAGCGTCCGCGGGATCCGCAGAAGGTGGCCGTGGGGGCGGGGGTTGTGCTCATCGCGATCGGGCTGGTGAAGAAGGTGGCCATCGCCGACTACCTGGCGCGCACCGTGGTCGATCCGGTCTTCGGGGTACCGGAGGCCTACTCGGCCCCTGACGTGGCGCTGGCCGCCTACGCCTACACGGCGCAGATCTACTGCGATTTCTCGGGCTACACCGACATCGCGATCGGCGTGGCCCTGCTGATGGGATTCGTCTTTCCGCAGAACTTCAACAGCCCCTACCGCGCCACGAGCTTCCGTGACTTCTGGCGGCGGTGGCACATGACCCTGTCGCGCTTCCTGCGTGACTTCCTCTACATCCCGCTCGGCGGGAACCGCAGTGGAAAGTGGCGCACGACGCGCAACCTGATGATCACGATGCTGCTCGGCGGGCTCTGGCACGGCGCGGCCTGGGGGTTCATCTTGTGGGGCGGGCTCCACGGCGCCGGCCTTGCGGTCGAGCGGCTGCTGCGCGGGCGCGTGAGCCTGCCGGCGTGGCTGCGGTGGGCGATCGTCTTTCACGCAGTGGTCCTCGGCTGGATCCTCTTTCGCTCGCGCGACCTCGACCTCGCGGGAAGCTTTCTCTCGCGGCTGGCCGAGCCGGGCCCGGCCACCCTCTGGAGCGTGCCGGCATTGCTGGCCGTGGCTGCCGTGGTCGGGTGCCAGCTCCTTCCCGAGCGACCGCTCGAGCGGGTTCGCGTCCGGCTGGCCCAGCTCAGGCCGGTGGCGCTCGGATCGGGTCTGGCCGTTGTCATCGCAGCCGTAGGTGCCACGGTGCCCAGCCAGGCCGTGCCACCCTTCATCTACTTCCAGTTCTGAGCCCGTGACTGGCCCCGAGGAGAGCGTTCCCGAAGCTCCGCGCGGCCCTCGCCTGCGTGCCCGCGATGCGATCGTCGTAGTGGCTGTCGCACTCGCGTTGCTCCTGCTGTTCAAGGGCACCTCGATCAGGGACTCGGGCGAGGAGATGCAGCCAGGGCTCGGGCGCACCGTGGTACTCGCGGTTGGGCGCCCGGCCGGCTGGCTGGCAGAGAAGCTGCCGTTTGCCGATGTGGGGGACCGGGCCTTCGGCTGGCTCTCGCCGGACGATGCGCTGGAGGAGGGGGCCGGCTTTGCGAGCGGCGGCGGCGAGGCGGCGCGCGAGGGTGCCGTGCCGCCGGTCTCGCCGGAGTCCTTTGACGACGCGGCGCTGGGTGACAGGCCAAAGCGGCCGCCGCCGCTCAAGAAGCTGCTGGTGACAGGCGACTCGCTGGCGCAGCCGCTCGACGTGGAGCTGGCCCGCCGCCTGGCCGATGACGGCGTGCGCGTCGAGCGCGATCCCCACATCGGCACGGGGGTGTCCAAGAGCGACTTCGTCGACTGGGGCAAGCTCTCTTCGCAGCAGACACGGAAGCTGCGCCCGGATGCCGTGGTGGTGTTCATCGGCGCGAACGAGGGGTTCCCGATGCGGGCCCCGCACGGGGGCGGCGGCAAGGTCAACTGCTGTGGCTCGGCGTGGGCGGCCGCCTACGCGTTCCGGGTGCGCCGGATAATGAATACGTACCGCCGCCGCGGGGCGGCGCGGGTGTACTACCTGCGACTGCCGCTACCACGCGAGAAGAGCCGCCAGAAGATCGCGAGGGCCGTGAACGCCGCGATTGATGTAGCCGCCGTGCCCTACGGGGCGCACGTCCGCGTGCTCGACATGACGCGGATCTTCACACCGGGCGGCCGTTACCGGGCCACGATGACGGTGGACGGCTCACGACGGATCGTTCGCAGGCCGGATGGCATCCACCTGAGCGACGTCGGCGCGTGCATCGCCGCCAACGCCGTGTTGGCCGCGATTCGGCGAGACTACGAGCGCCGGTGAACGAGGCTCTCCACCGCGCGCGGGTCCTGGCGCTCGCCACCCTCGCTGTCATGTTCGCGCTTGCGCCGGCGGAGGTGTCCGCGCAGTCCGGCGCCGTCCTGGTGGTGGGCGACAGCCTGGAGGTGGGAACCGGGCCGCACCTACGCCGCGAGCTGGACTCGGCGGCTCTCACGATCGACGCCCGCACGGGGCGCGGAAGCTCCGAGGGGGTTCGTGTGCTGAGCGAGCGGCTGCGACCCGCGCACCGGGTGGTGGTCTTCGACCTCGGTGTCAACGATGACCCCTCGCGACCCAGGGCGCTCGCGCGCAACCTGGGCGAAGCGCGGAGCCTGGTAGGAGACCGCTGCCTCATCGTGGCCACGCTGACCCGTCCTGTTCTCAACGGTGTCTCCATCGAGGGGATGAACCGAGCGGTCCGGAAGTTCGTGGCCGAGACGCCGACGGCGCATCTGTTCGACTGGCGCGCGGCCACCCAGAGTGATCCGGGACTCCTAGGCCCCAACGAGCTACATCCGGGACCGGCCGGCTACGTGGGGAGGGCCCGGCTCCTGGCAAGGGTGATCGAGGATTGCCTGGACCCGGACGCCCCCGAGCCCGATGCGCCCGACCCGCCCTCGCAGCAAAGGGAAGAGCCGGCCGTGCCAAGCCCGCGGCGCCCGCGGCCTGAGGCGGAGGATCCGGCCTGGGTCGACTGGCTGCTGGCGCGGCGCGAAGAGCCGCTCCTCGACTACGTCCGGAACGGGATCGACCGGGTGGAAGAAGCCGCCCGGGATGCCATCTCCGCGCTCAGCCCCCAGCCACCCGAGCCCACGTTGGGAGGCCCTGCGCGGAGCTCCGCGGGACGAGGGGCGAGGCTCAAGGGCCGCTAGGTGTTCTGCGTGTACCGGTGGAAGACCTCGCGCCCCGGCTTCTTGCAGCGCACGCGGGCGTCGTACTGGCTGGGGATCACATTCAGCCGCCGCTCACTGCACCGGTATCCGAGCACGCGGCTGCGACAGCGCCCGTCTCGGCCGCCCGCGCGGCGCCGGCAGGAGTGGAACGTCTTGACGACCCTCTTGCCGTTGCGACAGCTCGTCCCGCTGACGCGCAGGTTGATCACGTAGGTCGCCCCTAGGTTGTCCTGCTGACCCCTGATGTTGCAGCCCCGCGAGGCTCCTGCCCGCGGCGCATCCTCGGAGCCCGTCGCACCGGCTGAGAGAGGCATGCATGCGAGCAGTGCGGCGGCCAGGACCACGCAGGTCAAAGCGGAACGGGGCATGCGGGCTCTCTGTCGAAAGGGGAAGGGGGACGGCGTCAGGCGCCAGAGTATCGAGAAACAACACCTACCGGGTTCGGTCCCAGTTTGCTTGTAGGGTAGCCCCGGCCCACCCAGATCGGAGATGAATGGGCGCCGGCGCCAAGATCTGGTTCGTGAGCGGGGATGTCCTCAGATTCACAGCACGAAAGGCACCATGAGCACCTCGGTACGTCCTGGCGCACACGCAGCAACCGGCACGCCTGAGGACATGCCTCAGCAGGAGGCCGACACCTTCGTCGTCTTTGGGATCACGGGCGACCTTGCGAAGGTTATGACGTTCCATTCCCTCTACAAGCTGGAGCATCGCGGCTTGCTGACCTGCCCCATCCTGGGTGTCGCCGCCGACGACTGGAGCGTCGAGAACCTGCGGGCGCATGCCCGCGAGGCCATCGAAGCACATGGCGAGCCGGTGGACGCCGCGACGTTCGATCGGTTCGCGGCACGGCTCTCCTATATCTCGGGCGACTTCGCGGATCCGGGCACTTTCGGGCGAGTCGCCAAGGCGATGGGGGATGTCGCCGCCCCCGTGTTCTACCTCGAGATCCCGCCGTCGCTTTTCGGGATGGTGATATCGGGGCTCGCCGGAGCCGGACTGACCGAGAACGCGCGCGTCGTGGTTGAGAAACCCTTCGGCCACGACGTGGCATCCGCCCGGGCCCTCAACGAACAGATCCACGAACACCTCGCCGAGTCTCAGCTCTACCGGATCGACCACTTCCTGGGCAAGATGGGCCTGGATGAGATCTTGTACCTGCGCTTCGCCAACACGATGCTCGAGCCCATCTGGAACCGCAACTACGTCGCATCAGTTCAGATCACGATGGCCGAGGACTTCGGGGTTGCAGATCGGGGCCACTTCTACGACCCCGTAGGTGCGATCCGCGATGTGGTCGTCAACCATCTGATGCAGGTGGTTGCCGCCGCCGCCATGGAGCCGCCAGCGGGCAGCGACGCCCAGACCCAGAAGGACGCCATCAGCTCAGTCCTTCGGGCGATGCCCGCAGCCGACCCCGCGCACTGCGTGCGAGGGCAGTACGACGGCTACCTCGACGTCGATGGGGTTGCAGACGATTCGACGACCGAGACCTACGCGGCCCTGCGACTCGAGGTCGACAGCTGGCGCTGGGCAGGAGTTCCGTTCTTCATCCGCACAGGCAAATGCCTGGCGACGACGCAGACCGAGTTGCGGCTCGTGTTCAAACACCCCCCTCGCCTCGGCTTCTACGGCAGCGGATCTCACCGCCCGGCCCCGAACCAGCTTGTGGTCAGGCTCGACCCCTCAACGGGCATCCAGCTGTTGGTCGACGCCAAGCGGGGCGATGTCGAGCAGCCGCGCCAGATCCACCTGGAGATGGAGTTCTCGCAAGAGGGAGGCGAGGGAGCGACACCCTACGAGGTACTGCTCCACGCGGCGATGGTCGGCGACAGCAGGCGCTTCACCAGGCAGGACAGCGTCGAGGAAGCCTGGCGGATCCTCCAGCCACTGCTCGAGGCGCCTCCGCCAGTCAAGCCGTACGGAAAGGGGTCCTGGGGCCCGGAAGCCGCGCGGCAGCTCGTGGCCGGCCACGGCGCTTGGCGCGATCCGTGGCTGGCGTCATGAGCGAGACCGCACCAGAGCGCGCTCCGCAGAGCCCGGCATTGCCCTCACCCTTTCCGCCGATCGCGGACTACGGGTTTCTCTCCGACTGCCACACCGGGGCGCTGGTTGCCCCCGACGGAGCCATCGACTGGCTCTGCGTTCCGCGCTTCGACGCCCCCAGCGTGTTCGGGACCCTGCTCGATCGCGGAGCCGGCACCTTCCGTATCGGGCCCTTCGGTATCAACGTCCCGTCTGCGCGGTTCTACGAGCCCGGCACGAACGTGCTCGTGACGACCTGGAAGACGCCCACGGGCTGGGCTCAGGTCCGAGACGCGCTGACCATGGGCCCGCAGCATGGGGAGGACAAGATCACCCCGCACACCCGGCCTCCGGTCGACGACGACGCAGACCACATGCTCGTGCGCACGGTCGTCTGTCTCGAAGGCCAACTCGAGATCGAGCTCGTCTGCGAACCCGCCTTTGACTACGGCCGAACAGCACCGGAGTGGTCGCTGGTCGAGGGCAGCCGTCACACCGCCGACGCCAACGCCGGGGATCAAACGATGCGGCTGCAAACCGACCTCGCAGTAGGCATCGAGGGCGACAGATTGCGGGCTCGCCACACCCTCGAAAAGGACGAGCAGGTCTACTGCTCACTGTCCTGGGCGGAGGGGCTGACCTCGCCCCCGGATCTCGCCGAGGCCAACGAGCGGCTGGCCGCGACATCGCGCTACTGGCGCGGGTGGCTCGGCCGCGCCCGCCTGCCCGACCACCGCTGGCGCGAGCCCATCCAACGCTCGGCGCTGGTCATCAAGGGACTGAGCTACATGCCCACCGGTGCGACCGTGGCGGCGCTGACCACTTCCTTGCCCGAAACCCCGGGCGGCGAGCGAAACTGGGACTACCGCTACACATGGATGCGAGACGCGACCTTCACCCTGCAGGCCCTGCACTGGCTCGGCCTGGACTGGGAGGCCGACGAGTTCATGCAGTTCGTGGCCGACCTCGAGGCCAACGAGGACGGAGCGCTGCAGATCATGTACGGCATCGACGGGCGGCGCGACCTGACCGAATCCACCCGGGACGAGCTCTCCGGGTACATGGGAGCGCGCCCCGTGCGGGTCGGAAACGGCGCGTTCGATCAGCGCCAGAACGACGTCTTCGGCGCGGTGCTCGACTCGATCCTGCTCCATACCCGTCGCAGTGCCCGCGTGCCCCGAAGGCTTTGGCCGATCGTCCAATCCCAGGCCGAAGGCGCAACACGCGTCTGGCGCGACCCGGATCAGGGAATCTGGGAGGCGCGCGGCGAGCCGCAGCATTACGTCTCCTCCAAGCTCATGTGCTGGGTCGCCATGGATCGCGCCGCGAAGATGGCCGAAGTCCGCGGCAACCCCGACCTGCAGGTTGCGTGGCGCGAGACCGCAGACGCGATCAGGTCGGACATCCTCGAGCACGGTGTCCGGGACGGCGTGCTTCGCCAGCACTACGAGACAGACGCCCTCGACGCATCGACGCTCCTGGCAGCGATCTTCGGCTTCTTACCGGGAGACGACGAACGCCTACGCAAGTCCGTCGAGGCGATCGGAAGCGACCTGACCGAGGACGGCTTCGTGCTTCGCTACCGCACCGGCGAGACCGACGACGGGCTATCCGGCAAGGAGGGCAGCTTCCTGATCTGCTCGTTCTGGCTGGTCTCCGCCCTGGCTATCGTCGGTGAGCTCCAGCGAGCCCGGGATCTGATGGAGCGCCTGCTGAGCGTCGACTCCCCGCTGGGTTTGTACGCGGAGGAGTTCGACACGAGCACGGGTCGGCACCTCGGCAACTTCCCCCAGGCCTTCTCGCACCTGGCCCTGATCGAGGCCGCCGCGCGGATCATTCTCGCCGAGCAGCGGGAGGAATACGCCACCTGACCCCGTTAGCAACGTCTTCCGTGGGCAGCGGCCGCCACTGCGCCCGATCCGCACGCATCGGGGCCGGCAATCTGGGCTCAGGTTAACGCCGTTGCGCGGCGTCCCGCTCGCCCGGGGGCCCGGCCGCGGGTGGCAGCTCCATGGAAGCACGCTGGCTTTCGAGCACGGTGTCTGGGACCCGGATCAATCCGCGGGTCGGCCGATCGAGGTCACAGGTGACGAACAGCAAGAACGAGACGAGCACCGAGGCGCTCAAGACGGCGACGACGCCCCGGCCCACGATCGTGAGAAAAGCCGCGAGCAGGGCGAGCGCGAGCGCCGCTCCGACTACTTCCAGGATCAGGACGGCGTTGGGCACGCGGTTGTTGAGAGCACCGACGCGGACGGTCTGCGCGTCGATCATCTCGTTGAGTGTCTCGACGTATAGGCGTGCTGCGCTTGACGTCGGTGCGGCGTCGAGACCTTGGGCGGCGAGGGCCCAGAGTGAGCGCTGGATTCGCTGCTCGTCCGCAGCGGC
>DASZCV010000059.1:0-1629 GCA_035942755.1 Thermoleophilaceae bacterium | reverse complement strand
GTCCTGAGGCGGCCTGCGAGCAAGAGACTCCTGGTCCCCCGTCATGTCTCCGCCTCGGCCAAGGCTCGGGTACTCGTGCTCGCCCTTCTTGCCGGCAACCTCCTCGGGCGAGCGGTACGGAGCCTCCTCCGCGGTCGGCTCAACGTCCGAGCGTTCTTCGTCGGTCATTTCTTCACCTTTCCTCGCCTTTCGCTGATCACATCGTCTCCTACCCACCGGATCGGCATGGAAAACGGCCGCATCCCCGGGTCGTGCATTGAGTGAGGGCGCCCATACCCCGAAGGGGGAAGGCCCGTCCTCAGGCGCCGTCGTCGAAGGGCTCCGCCGGTCCAGTCGCGTAGGACTCCGTGAAGGTGGCAACGCCCTGGAACGGGTTGGCGATCAGCGGACCCGTGCCCTGCCGCTTGCTCTTCTTCGGCGCCGCGGTCAGCTCGATCCGCACGTCCGCCACCCGCACCTCGTGCCTGGCCGGGTCGTTGGGGTCCACCGAGGCCTGGTCGAGCCCTGCGAGCCACTCCTCGACACTTTGGGCTACAGCATCCCATGCCTGCGGATCCACATCCTCAGGTGCGGTAGCCCCTTCCGGCTCGGTCTGCCCCGGCTCGGCCTTCACCCACACCAGGAACAGCCGGCCCTTCACTCGGCCCTCGAGCTCCTTGCATGTCGCGCGGTGCCACCGGTCCTGCGTGTCGTCGCTCATCGTTCTCCCTTCGGTTACGGGCACAGGGTGACCTACAGAGGGCTTGGGTGCGTGGTGGTACCCCGGGCGCAAGGTGCGCGGTGCCTGCGCCGGTGGCGTCTTCTAGGCGACGTAGCGCAGGGCGGCGAGGTCGCCCGAATCGGCGAGACGGCGCAGCGCTCGATCCTCGATCTTGCGCACCTTGTCTCCGGAGAGACCCAGCCGGCGGCCGGTCTCGCGAAGATCGGTGACGCCCTTGCCGCCGATTCCGTAGCGCAAGGTCAGGACATCGCGCTCCGGGCTGGGCAGCTGGCTGACCACCCGCTGGACGGTACGCTCGCCCATCTCCTGCTCCACCTGCTCGGCCGGAGTGCCGGCCTCGTCGGCGATCAGCTCCCCGAGCGCCGTTCCACCGGCGTCGTCCCCCACGCTCTTGTCGAGGCTCGCGGGCGACTGATCGGCGGCGCGGATGTCACGCACCTCCTGCGCGGTCAGCTCCACCGCCTCGGCCAGCTCCTCGTCTGTCGGATCGCGTCCGAGCTGTGCGCCCAGCTCACGCTCCTTGTCGCGGATCTTGCGCGCGAGGCTCGCGATGTGCACCGGCAGCCGGACGGTCCTGCCCGAGTTGGCGAGGCCGCGCCCGATGGCCTGGCGGATCCACAGGGTGCCGTAGGTGGAGAACTTGAAGCCCTTGCGCCAGTCGAACTTCTCGACCGCGCGGATCAGCCCGAGCATGCCCTCCTGGATCAGGTCACCGAGCGGGAGGCCATGGCCCTGGAACTTGCGCGCGACGGACACGACCAGCCGGAGGTTCGCATTGATCATGCGCTCCTTGGCGGCCAGGTCGCCCTTCTCCACGCGCTTGGACAGCTCAATCTCCTCCTCCGCGGTGAGCAGGGGATGGCGCAGCGCCTCGTTCAGGAACAGCTGAATCGAGTAGGTGGTCACTT
>DASZCV010000058.1:0-2695 GCA_035942755.1 Thermoleophilaceae bacterium | reverse complement strand
CTCCTGCCACGAACGCGCCAGCTCGCGCTCGTCGTCCAGGTCGGCGGTTCCGCCGAGTACCACCATGCAGGGCAGGTGGGGCAGCGGGGCGTCTGACGCGATCCCGACGGAATACATCTCCTCGCCCGGGGAGGTACCAAGTACCTTCCGTACCTGCGCTGACAGTTCGACCGCCGAGTCCCCAAGCTCGAGATCGGCCTCACCGCCGAAGATCGTCGCCGAATGAGTCTGCTGGCGGTACACGCGCACCTCAGGGAAGCGGGCACGCAGTTCGGACTCCAGCTCCTCTGTCGTGAACTCGTGAAAGTGAAACGGGTTGCCGGCCGGATAGACCCCCCGGTTCGGAGAGGAGATCAGGAGGATCCCGCCCGGGCGCAGTACGCGGCGCAACTCGTCCAGCGCCACGGCCGGTCGGTAGACGTGCTCGATCGCCTCATAGCAGACGACGACGTCCACGCTGTCGTCATCGAGCGGCAGGTCCTCGAGATCTCCGACCTTGAAGTCGACTGCCGCGGCGCCGGCACGCTCACGCGCCGCCTCGATGGCCACCGGGGAGATGTCGACCGCGACGAGGCTGTCCGGATCGGCTTCCGCAAGCAGCAGGGAGCCCCAGCCGACGCCGCAGCCGGCATCCAGGACCGCGCGACCTCCGACCAGCGTGGCGGCCGCCCGGTAGCGTGCGTGGTGCTCGGGAGAGATGGTCCACTCCCCATGGATGTCGGGGACATAGCGCCCGTCGGAGATGTGCTCAACCGACGGCACCGCGAGGCTCGGCTTGCGAGCCGGCGGGGGTGACAGAGCCGCCCCCTGGACGCAGTGGACCAGGCCCGAGATCCCCACAGACCGCCCATCTCCGCCGACGGCGACCACGGTTAGCTCGCGCCAACCGATCGGACACTCGGACGGGTCGAGTGTCAGGACGAAGCCACTCGCGCGGGCCCCATCCTCGCCAAGGTGGCTGCGAAGGTCTGGACGCACGAGCCCGTGGTAAGCCCGGCGCATGACCATCCCGTCGACGGATACGAGCACGTCCGCGATCCCCGCGGCGCCATGGGCCCACCCGAGCACCTCGACCGGCGTCCCGACCTCTGCCTTGGAGAAGAGGTTGGGGGTCTCGCACCACATCGTGGTCGTACCCGACGCCACCGCCGCCTCCCGGGCCGCGAGATCGAACGGCGGGTCGACGTACGGTTCGAGTCGAATCGGGCCGCTCTGCTCCGTGGTGCTCCCGGCTCGATCGGTCGCGCGCACCACCAGCTCGTACTCACCACGGACATGGCCAGAGGTATCGAGGCGCAGCTCGAAGCGGCAGTGGTCTGATCCCTCGACATCCGGAAGCTGCGCGGCCAGCTCGGGGCTTGGCAACCCAAAGGCGGCTCGGTAGCTGCGACCACCGATGGCCACCTCCACGAAGTCGATCCCGGCGGGCGAGGCGGCCGAGCCCCCGACGACAAGCGTGTTGTGTGCGAACGCCTCCCCTCGGGTCAGCGGCAGGTCGACTCCGAGCAACGGTGCTGTCGGTTCGCGATCCGCATTCATCGAGACGGATCCTAAAGAAAGGTGCTGCATTGACCTCCACGGCGGCCCGGTCCCATCCCGGGTAGCCTGCCGGCCATGAGGGTACGGTGATCGCCTTCGGTTGTCCCATCACGAGTCAAGAGGACTACGACCGCTGGGCGGGCCCGAGCATCCAGCGCTATGCCGAGCCGGACTCTCTGGTAATCGAGCAGCGTGAGCACGGCTCGATTCAAAAAGGCCTGAACGCCATTCTGGACAAGGCGTCCGCCCACCGGGGCCTCGAGGCCGTGATCCTGCTCCACCAGGACCTCGAGCTGAGCGACGGTGGCATCCTCGCCACCGCCCGGCGCGCGCTGACCGATCCCACCGTGGGCATCGTCGGCGCCGCGGGCGCACGGGGCGTGCGTGGGATCGACTGGTGGGAAGCCACCGGTTACGGCCGGCTGCGCAACCCGCTGCTAGGGGCCATCGGGTGGACCTGGAACGCTTCGTCCGGAGCGCATGACGTTGACACGGTGGACGGCTGTCTGATGATCATCGCCCCGTGGGCGGCGCGCACGGTGCGTCTTCCGGCGCCGGCGGAGGACGTGTTCCACGGCTATGACCTCGATCTATGCCTGCGGGTGCGGGCCCGTGGCGGCCGGGTGATGGTGGATGACATCGACTGCGCCCACCACATCAGGCGCACCTTCAGGGATCGCGAGCAGTGGGTGAGCGCGGGCGTGCGCGCGCGCCGCTCATGGGACCGCGACCTGTGGCCGCCGGAATGGAAGGCCGAGTGGTGATCGACGCGCCCTCGCGCGGCTTGAGCGCGAGGCGATTCGCGAGAATGCCGCTCGATGGCCACTGACCTCAACCTCGCCTCCATCTTTCCCCCCCTCGAGGAGGAGCTCGGCCCGTACGCCCACCTGCTGGCGGGAGAGGTGCTGAACGCGGGCGCAGGCAATCGGGACATCCGCAGCCTCGTTCCCGGCAACGTGCATAACCAGGACTTCGCCGAGGGACTCCACAACGCCGACGTGGACATCCTCTCACCGCTGGACCAGATCCCGGTGAAGGACGGCTTCTTCGACGCCATCATCTGCAATGCCGTGCTCGAGCACGTGTCCGATCCGGAGCGGGTGATGACCGAGTTCCGGCGCGTCTGTCGCCCGGGTGGCGTGCTTTACCTCTGCGT
>DASZCV010000057.1:0-10830 GCA_035942755.1 Thermoleophilaceae bacterium | reverse complement strand
GAGCTGGGTGGTGGCCACGTCGGCGTGGCCGAGCATCTCCTGGACCGAGCGCAGGTCGCAGCCGCCGGCCAGCAGGTGGGTCGCGAACGTGTGGCGCAGGGTGTGCGGACTCATCCTGCCCTCCAGCCCGGCGCTGGCGGCGTGCCCCCGCACGATCTTATAGAGGCCCTGGCGGGTGAGGGAGGCCCCGCGGAAGTTCACGAACAGGCAGGTCTCGTGACGTGTGCCTACAAGCGGCGGCCGGCCGCGCTCGAGGTAGCGGCGCACGGCGTCGGCTGCCACGGCTCCGACGGGCACGACGCGCTCCCGGGAGCCCTTTCCCCGGGCGCGGAGCACGAGGTCGTCCAGGTCCATGTCCGCCACCTCGAGGCCGGTGGCCTCCGAGGCGCGCAGGCCGCAGGCGTACATCAGCTCTAGCAGTGCGCGGTCGCGCAGATCGGTCGGCTCGGTGCCACGCGGCTGGGCCAGCAGGCGGTCGACCTCGCCTCGGGTGAGCACTTGCGGCAGTCGCCTGCCTCGCCGCGGCGAGCTGAGGCTCGCGGTCGGGTCCGAGTCGCGGATCCCCTCGCGGCGCAGATGACGGTAGAAGGAGCGCAGGCATGCCGCCTTGCGGTGAATCGTCGCGGGCGATGCAGCGCGGCCGTTGGCGCCTCCGAGAGCCGCCAGGAAATCGCCGACCATGGCCCCGTCGGCCTCGACAGCGGTCACGCCTCGCTCCTCGAGATAGCGCCCGAACTGCAGTAGGTCCGTGCGGTAGGCCTCGAGGGTGTTGCGCGAGAGCCCGCGCTCGAACTCCAGATAGGCCAGGAAGTCGAGCACGAGGTGCTCGAAGGGATGCGGGGCGGCCGGGTGGGCGACGGTGGCCACGGCACATCGTTCGCCCGGCCGCGGCGCATCCCTTGACCGTGCAAGGCGGCGCTCACGGGCGGCGGGGCGCTCAGAGCAGGAAGCTGCGCAGCCAGAGCAGCCCGATGAGCGTCTTGGCGTCCTTCAGGCCCGCGATGGTGGCGTCGAGCTCCCCGATCGGCAGCCGCACGATCTCGATTCGCTCCTCCTCCTCGGAGCTCGCGGTCTGCTCGTAGAGGTCCTGCGCCAGGAACAGGTGGTTCTCTTCGGAGAGCAGCCCGGGCGAGTTGTAGAAGCTCACGAGGTGGCGCCAGTCGCGCGCGCCCATGCCGATCTCCTCGGCCAGCTCGCGCTTGGCGGTCTCGAGGAAGTCCTCGCCCGGCACGTCGATCTTCCCCGCGGGCAGCTCGAGCAGCGCCTGCTCTCCCACCGGCTCGCGGGGCTGGCGCACCAGCCAGACATGTCCGCCGCCTGCTCCCTGTGGGGGGTCGAAGGGCAGCACGGTGACCGCACCGGGGTGGCTCACGATCTCTCGGGTTGCCTCCCGGCCGTCGTCGTAGCGAAAGGTGTCCACCCGCACGCCCCCGATGTGGCCCTGCCATATCTCCTCGGTGCGGATACGCTCGAAGCCCATCTAGACCTCCGCCGACCGCTCGACGATGCCAAAGGCCACGTCGAGCATCGTCTCGAGCGCCTCCACGGTGACCGACTCGTCCGGCTGGTGGTTTCTCTCGGTCCCGTTGGCCACGTTGAGGACGGGCAACCCTGCGGCGACCAACGCGTTGGCATCGCTTCCCCCGCCGGTGGCCACGTAGCTCGGCTCGATGCCGAGCGCCTCGAGCGCCGCCGCGGCCGCGCGAACCTGGGGCGCGGTGCGCGGCAGCCGATAAGCGCGAAAGAGCTGCTCCACCACCGTTTCGACGTCGCACTCCGAGTCGGTGGCGGCTTCCCCGAGGCGGTCGACCATCTCACCCATGACCGCTCCTGCGCGCTCGTCGTCGAGGGAGCGCGCCTCGAGCTCCACGCGGCAGTGCTCGGCCACGACGTTTGCCGCGCTGCCGCCCTCGATCACCCCGACGTTTGCGGTAGTGCCCTCGTCGAGGCGGCCGGTCTGCATCCCCGCCAGGGCCCTGGCAGCCGCAGTGATCGCGTTGCGCCCGTCCTCGGGCCGTATGCCCGCGTGGGCGGCCGCCCCGTGAAAGCGGGCCTCTATGCGGTAGTAGGTGGGCGCCGCCACGATCAGCTCGCCGATCGGGCTGGCGTGGTCGAAAACGAAGCCGAACTCCGAGCGCAGGGCGGCGCGGTCCACCTCCTTCACCCCTCGCAACGCCAGCTCCTCGCAGGTGGTGAAGAGCAGCTCGACCCCTACCGGTGAGCCCTCCCGGGCCAGCCGTCGGGCTACCGCGAGCAGCACGGCCACGGCGGCCTTGTTGTCCGCACCCAAAATGGCCGGGTTGGCGTTGGTGAAGACCCCCTCATCCCTGACGACCTGTACGGGCGACGCCAGAGGGACTGTGTCGAGGTGGGCGCACAGCAGGATCGTCCGCGCGCCGTCTGGGCCGGGCAGGCGCGCCAGGAGGTTGCCCGCCTGGGACCCGGTGGCGGGTCCGCTGCCATCCTCCTCAACGTGGAGCCCGGAGGCTCGCAGGTCGGCGCGCACGGCATCGGCCGCCTCCCGCTCGAGCCGAGAAGGGCTCGGGATCTCGCACAGCCTGACGAAGTCCTCGGCGAGGCGCTCACGCTCCTGAGGCGAGCCCCGCGGTGGCGACGGGCGGAGTCCGTGCGGGTCGAACGCCCCGGTCGCGCGAGCCGCCGTCACACAGCTCGTCGGGCGCTCAAGTTGCCAGCACCCTGGGCTCGACGTCCGGCGCGGCCTTTGCCACACGGCGCAGCGACGCCCCGACGAACTCCCGGAAGAGCGGCTGCGGGCGCAGGGGGCGGGACTTGAACTCCGGGTGAAACTGCGAGGCCACGAAGAATGGGTGTCCGGGCAGCTCGACCAGCTCGACCAGCCGGTCGTCGGGAGAGGTGCCGGAAAAGACCATGCCGGCGGCGTCGAGACGCCGCCTCAGGTGGTTGTTGACCTCGTAGCGGTGCCGATGGCGCTCGTAGACCACAGGCTCGCCGTAGGCCTCGCGCGCGCGCGTGCCCTCGTGCAGCTTGATCGGGTCTGCACCGAGCCGCATGGTGCCCCCGATGTCGCGGATCTCCTTCTGCTCCGGCAGGAGGTCCACCACCGGGAACGGCGTCTCCGGGTCGAACTCGGTGGAGTTCGCGCCGTCCATGGCTGCCACGTGGCGGGCGAACTCGGAGACGGCGATCTGCATCCCCAGGCAGATACCCAGGTAGGGCACGCCGTTCTCCCTGGCGTGCCGGGCGGCGCGGATCTTGCCCTCGATGCCGCGGACGCCGAAGCCTCCGGGAATGAGGATGCCGTCGCATTCGGCCAGCTCGGCGCTGACCTCGTCCTCGAGCAGGCTCTCCGAGTCCACCCACCGCAGCTCCACGTTGGCCCCGTGGTACGCGCCGGCGTGGTGGAGCGCCTCGATGACCGACAGGTATGCGTCGGCGAGCTTCGTTTACTTGCCCACGAGGCCGATCCGCACCGTCTCCTGGGCGGCGTCGCAGCGCTTGACCAGCGCCTCCCACGCCGAGAGGTCCGGCGAGGCCGTCTCGATTCCGAAGTGCTCGAGCACCTGGTCGTCCACGCCCTCGGCGCGGAAGTAGAGCGGCACCTTGTAGATCGAGTCGACGTCCCGGGCGGAGATCACCGAGTCGACCGCGAGGTTCACGAACAGGGCGATCTTCTCACGGATGTCGCGCGAGAGCGGCTCCTCGCTGCGGCACAGAACCATGTCGGGCTGGATGCCGATGCGCCGGAGCTCCTGCACCGAGTGCTGGGTGGGCTTGGTCTTGAGCTCGCCGGCGTGGCCGAGGAAGGGCACGAGCGTCAGGTGCAGGAACATGCAGCTCTCCCGGCCCTCGTCGACCTGGAACTGGCGCAGAGCCTCGAGGAACGGAAGCGACTCGATGTCTCCCACCGTGCCGCCGATCTCGGTGATCACGAAGTCGACCTCGTCGGCCTCGGCCACCCGGCGGATGCGGCTCTTGATCTCATCGGTTATGTGCGGGATCACCTGAACGGTGCCACCGAGGTAGTCGCCGCGGCGTTCGCGGCGGATGACCGCGTCGTAGATGGCCCCGGTGGTCACGTTGGACCCGCGCGTGGCGTTGACGTCGGTGAAGCGCTCGTAGTGACCCAGGTCGAGGTCGGTCTCCGCTCCGTCCTCGGTCACGAACACCTCGCCGTGCTGGAAGGGGCTCATCGTGCCAGGGTCGACGTTGATGTAGGGGTCGAACTTCTGCAGCGAGACCGACAGACCGCGAGAGACGAGCAGCTGCCCTATCGAGGCGGCGGCGATGCCCTTGCCAAGCGAGGAGACGACCCCGCCGGTCACGAAGATGAAGCGTGTCTTGGTCACCGGCCGCTCCTGTTCGAGGTCCGCCGGGTCAGAGGGGAGGCCCACTCGGCGTCGGAGAGAAGAGAGCGAACCGGATCTGAGAGCACGACGTGAGGGTAGCGGCCTTCTCGGATGGGAATGCGAAGCACTCGGCATCCTGCCGAGATCCTTGCCGGATCATGCAGCGGCGAGCAGCTCCTCGGCGTGGCGGCGGGCACCCGCGTCAGACGTGTCGGCGCCGAGCATCCGGCACAGCTCCTCCACCACGCCGCCGT
Source organism: Thermoleophilaceae bacterium (assembly GCA_035942755.1). Lineage (GTDB taxonomy): Bacteria > Actinomycetota > Thermoleophilia > Solirubrobacterales > Thermoleophilaceae > JAAYBF01. The sequence goes on along the minus strand of DASZCV010000057.1, from coordinate 6,248 downwards.
CCTCGAGCCGCTCGACACTCGCGCGAGCGACCCTTCCGGCGCCCGCCCCGGAGGACTTGACGATCTTGAAGTGCTGCTCCGCGAGAGCCGCGATCTGGGGCAGGTGGGTGATGCAGAGGACCTGCCGGCCCTCGCCCAGCGCGCGCAGGCGCGCGCCGACCGCCCGGGCGGTCTGGCCGCCCACCCCCGAGTCCACCTCGTCGAAGACCAGGGTGGACGAGCCGCCGGCGCCCGCGGCGCTCAGCAGCGCCAACATCACGCGCGAGAGCTCACCGCCCGAGGCGCTCTCGCGCACGGGCGCGGCCGGCACTCCCGGGTTGGGCGCGAGCATGAAGTCGACGCGCTCGGCCCCGGTCGGGCCGATCTCCTCGCGCGGCTCTAGCTCGACGCTGAACGCTGCGCCGTCCATGGCCAGGCTCGCGAGCTCCGCCACCACCCGCCTCGCGAGCTCTGGCGCCGCCTTACTCCTCCCGGAGGTGAGCAGCGCCGCGAGCCGCGCCCGCTCCGCCACGGCCCGCGAGAGCTCCCCCTCCACACGCCCGAGGGTGACCTCCGCGTTCTCGAGCCGCTCCCGCTCGGCCGCACAGCGCTCCGCGTGCTCGAGGACCGCGGCCACGCTGCCGCCGTGCTTTCGCTTCACCCGCTCATAGGCGTCCAAGCGCTCCTCCACCTCGTGCAGGCGGGCGGGGTCGGACTCGAGCCCGGCGAGGTAGCGCCACAGCTCGCCGCCCAGGTCCTCTGCCTCGAGTCGCAGCCCGCGCAAGCGGCCCGCGAGCGAATCGAGCTGCGGATCGGCTCCCGCGACGACGTCGGCCAGCCGCTCCGCTTCGGCGAGGAGGGCTGCCACGCCCGGGCCGCCAGTGCCCTCGGAGTCGGGGTCGGTGGGGGCGATGGCCTGGCCACCGGCCGCCGCCGCGGCGCGCAGGCCGTCCGTCCTGCGCAGCCGCTCGCGCTCGGCGAGAAGGGAGAGCTCCTCCTCCTCGCCGGGGTCGAGCGCGCCGATCTCCTCGATCTCGAAGCGCAACAGGTCGAGATCGCGGTCACGCGTGCTCGCCCGGGCGCGTAGCTCCCGCATCTCGGCCTCGAGCCGCCGGACCTCCGCCTGCGCCCTACCCACCCGGTCGCGCAGCGAGAGGTGCTCGGGCCCGCAGAAGCCGTCGAGCAGCTCGAGCTGTACCGAGGCCACGGTGAGCCTGCGGTGCTCGTGCTGTCCGAAGAACGAGAGCAGTCGCCCGCCGAGCTCACGGAGGTCGCCCGCGGTGGCCGAACGTCCCTGGACGTAGGCGCGCGTACGTCCCTCCGCGGTTACCCGGCGGGCGAGCACCACCTCGCCATCCCCCTCCGCCAGCCGCTCGCGCAGGTCGGTGAGCTCGTCGGAGTCGAGCAGCCCGCGGGGCAGATCGAAGACGCCCTCGACATAGGCCTCCGGGGCACCGGGGCGCACGATGCCCGGCCGGGGCTTTCCCCCGAGGAGCAGGTCGAGCGCATGCGCCAGCACGGTCTTGCCGGCGCCGGTCTCGCCCGTGATCGCATTCAGACCGCGGCCGGGCCGCAACTCGGCACGGTCGATGAGCAGCAGGTTCTCGATGCGTAGCTCGAGGAGCACGACCCAGGTGTACCAGCGCCCCCCGACGGAGCGGCCCTTACGCGGCCCGGCCGACCGAACCGCTTCCCGCTTGTTCGGGAAAGGGCGCCAAGCTGTCGGAGAGGCGGCCTCCCGCGTCGCTCGGCGAGGCCGCCGCTCAGTGGCTCAGCCGCCCGAACTTCTCCCGCAGCCGGTGGTAGAAGCTCGCGCCCGGCGCCTGGGCGAGAAAGGCCACGTCGTGGCGGAAGCGGACCTCGGCTCGCCCCTGCGGCTCCAATGTGCTTACGCTGCGGCCGTCGGTCATGATGTCCACCGGCTCCTCGGAGGAGCGGTTGACCACCTGCAGGACGTCGTCGGGCGCCACCACCAGGGCCCGCGCCGTGAGGGTGTGCGGCGCGATGAACGAGACCACGTAGCCCTCCACTCCCCAGGCGAGCACGGGGCCGCCGTTTGCGAGGTTGTATCCGGTCGAGCCCGCGGGCGTCGAGACCACGAGCCCGTCGCTTCGCACCTCGCCCAGCTGCTCGCCGACCACCGAGTAGCCAAGCTCGGCCACCCGCAGGTCCTGGCGCCTGTGAAAGGAGAGGTCGTTGATCCCGATGTACTCCGCATGCCCGGTCGAGACCGCGAGCGCGGGCAGCGCGAGCACGTCGAAGGCGCCTCCGAGGGCGCGAGCGATGCCGTCGTCGAGGTCCTCGCGCTCCGCCGTGGCGAGAAAGCCGATCCTGCCGAAGTTGATCGCAAACACCGGGACCTTCCGGCCGGCGAACCTCCGCATCGTGGACAGGATCGTCCCGTCTCCACCCAGCACGAGCGCCAGGTCGGTCGGCGCGTCCGCGTCGCAGCCGAGGACCGCGTTGCCTGGCAGGCCCGTGAGCCCGTGCTTCTCCACCTCCTCCACAGGGACCCGCAGCTCCACCCCCGCCTCCGCGGCCATCTCTGCCACCCGCGCGACGCCGGCCAGGGTGTGTGCGGTCCGGCGGCGGGTGAAGAGGGTGACGGTTGCAGGCGCGTTCACGGCTCCGCCCTCAGCACGGCCGCTTCGAGATCCTGGACGGCGCCCGCCCGGCCCGACTCGGCGATCCACACGAAGCTCTCGCGGTTGCCGGCGGGGCCGGCAAGACCGGAGGAGGCGTAGGAGAGAACCGCCAGGCCGAGCTCGTCACGAGCGACCTTGCCCACCGCCACCAGAGCGTCGCGGCGACCGTCGGCCGAGCGCACCACCCCGCCCTTGCCGACGCGGCCGCGACCGAGCTCGAATTGGGGCTTCACGAGCGCCACGAGGTCGAACCCCGGCGCCACGCACCGGAGCACGGCGGGAAGGACCTTGCCCAGCGAGATGAACGAGAGGTCGGCAACCACGAGGTCAACCGCCCAGGGCAGGATCTCGGGAGAGAGCGAGCGCGCGTTGGTGCGCTCGAGCACCGTCACCCTCGCATCCTGTCGTAGCTTCCAGTGGAGCTCGCCATAGGCAACGTCCGCGGCGATCACCGCCTCCGCCCCACGCTGGAGCAGGCAGTCGGTGAAGCCCCCGGTGGCGGCCCCCACGTCCAGGCAGCGGCGCCCGGCCGGGTCGATCGCGAACGAGTCGAGCGCGTTGGCGAGCTTCACTCCGCCGCGGGACACGAACGGCGGCGGCTTGGCCACCTCTACGCTGATGTCCTCGGTGACCATCTGACCCGGCTTGGAGGCCCGGCGCCCGTCGCCGCCGAGACGCACGTCTCCGGCCAGCACCGCCGCGGCGGCTCGCGACCGGCTCTCGTACAGGCCGCGTTCGGCCAGCAGCGTGTCCAGGCGTTGCTTTGGCATCGGCGCAGTGTGACGACCCTCACACCCCGCTGCGGGGCCGGGACCAGCTTCAGGGGTGCCTTGTCCGGCTCCCGTCCCACGAGATGCGTGTCCCACTCCGGAGAGCGGCGTCCACCGCTCGGCGGTTTCGGACCGCGCTATGTCCTAGGCGAGCGCCCCGCGCGGGTCGAGCACTGCATCTGCCACCCGCTCGGCCACCGCCTCGGGGGTGAGGCCGACCTCTTCGCGAAGCAGCGCGGGCGTGCCGTGGGTCACGTAGCGATCCGGAAGCCCGACGCGAAGGACGCGGACATCGCCCATCAGGTCGTTGTCGGCCAGGTGCTCGAGAACCGCGGACCCGAAGCCGCCGGCCAGCACGTTCTCCTCCACCGTGACGAGCAAATCGTGCTCGGAGGCAAGCGAGGCAATCAGCTCGCTGTCGAGGGGCTTGGCAAAGCGGGCGTCCGCCACCGTGGGGTCGATCCCGTGCGCGCCTGCGAGCCGTCGGGCGGCGCCGAGCGCCACCGGGACCCCGTAGCCGTAGCCAAGGAATGCCACCCGCTCGCCTTCTCGGAGCACCTCGCCGCGCCCGATCTCGAGTACCTCCGGGATAGCCGGCAGCGGCGCGCCCTCGGCCTCGCCGCGCGGGTAGCGGATGCCCACCGGGCCGTCGTCGTAGACGAGCGCCGTGTGGAGCATGTGCACCAGCTCGGCCTCGTCACGGGGAGCCATCAGCGTCATGTGGGGCAGGCTGCGCGCGTAGGAGATGTCAAAGGCCCCGTGGTGGGTGGGGCCGTCGTCCCCCACGAGGCCGGCGCGGTCCATCGCGAAGACCACGTTCAGCTTCTGCAGGCAGACGTCGTGGACCATCTGGTCGAAGCCGCGCTGGAGGAAGGTCGAGTAGATGGCAAGCACGGGCTTCGCTCCCTGGAGCGCCAGCCCGGCGGCGAACAGCACGGCATGCTGCTCGGCGATCCCCACGTCGTAGTAGCGCTCGGGCAGCTCCCTCTGGAGGATGTCGAGCCCGGTGCCGGTGTTCATCGCCGCGGTGATGCCGATCACGCGGCGGTCGCGGCGAGCCTCCTCGAGGAGGGCGTTTCCGAACACCGCGGTGTACTGCGGCGCCTTGGCGGGGCCGGGCGGCGGCTCTGTGGGCGTCGCCGGCTTGGGCGCGGGCACACCGTTGAGGATCGAGGCCGGCTTGGCGGCATGCCATCTCTCCATGCCCTCGAGTCCACCGTCCTCGGCTGCCGCGAAGCCCTTGCCCTTGATGGTCTTGCAGTGCACCACCACGGGCCGGTCGGCCTCGAGTGCCTCGCCTATCGCCTCCCGCAGCGCCGAGACGTCGTGGCCGTCGATCACGCCCATGTAGGCCAGGTCGAGCTCCTCGAAGAACAGTCCCGGCGCCCAGTAGGCCTTCAGCGACTCCTTCACGATCGGGCCCAGCCGCTCGATCCGCTCACCGATGCCGGGGAGCTTCGTGAGGCTCGTCTCCACGTCCGCCCTGGCCTTGTGCAGTTTCGGGTTCATCCGTATCCGGTTGAAGTAGCGCGACAGCGCGCCGACGTTCGGGGAGATCGACATGCCGTTGTCGTTCACCACGATCACGATCGGCTCGTCGAGGCCGCCGGCGTTGTGAAGCGCTTCGAAGGCCACCCCGCCCGTGAGAGCGCCGTCCCCGATCACGGCCACGACCTTGCCGTCCTCGCCGTGCCCTCGCCGCATCGCCTCCCTCAGGCCCACCGCGTAGGACACCGAGGTCGAGGCGTGACCTGCGCCCATGATGTCGTGAGGGGACTCGGCCGCCGAGCAGAATGGCGCCAGCCCCCCGTACTTGCGGATCGTGTGGAGCTTGGCGCGCCGACCGGTGAGCAGCTTGTGCGGGTAGGCCTGGTGGCCCACGTCCCAGAGCACCTTGTCCCGCGGGGAGTCGAGCAGGCTGTGAATGGCCACCGCGAGCTCGCACGCACCGAGGTTTGCGCCGAAGTGCCCGCCGATCTCGCCGATCGTCTCGATGATCTGCCCGCGGACCTCCTCCGCCACCTGGGCCAACTGGCCGTCCGTCAGGCCCTTCAGGTCCTCCGGCCCGTCTATGTCGTCGATGAGCGGCGTCATGTCTGCCTAAGGAGAATGTAGTCGGCGATCGCTTCGAGCCGTGCAGTGCTCCCGTTGGACTGCCGGAGGGCGCCCCGGGCCTCGGCGTGGGACTCCCGCGCAAGCTCCCTGGCGCGATCGAGGCCGAAGACGCTCACGTATGTGGGCTTGCCATGGCGCTCGTCCGACCCGCTCGGCTTGCCCAGCTCGGCGTCCTGGCCGGTGACGTCGAGTATGTCGTCCACGATCTGGAACAACACGCCAAGCTCTTCCGCAAACCGGCCGTAGTGCAGTGTGGCAGGCCCATCGGTACCCCCCAGCAGCAGCACGCAGCCGACGGAGGCGGCGATCAGGCGTCCCGTCTTGAGCTCGTGCACCCGCCGCAGACCGGCCGGATCGAGCTCGCCCGAGGCCGTGACGTCGAGGTACTGGCCGCCGACCATCCCGCCCACCCCGGCGGCCGCGGTCAGCTCGGCAGCGGCCGCCAGCACGTCGCCGGGCGCTCCGCGCTGGCGCGTGAGCACGAGGGCCAGCGCCTCGGCGAACAGGCCGTCGCCCGCGAGGATCGCCACGTCCTCGCCGTAGGCCACGTGACAGGTGGGCTTGCCGCGGCGCAGCCCGTCATCGTCCATGGCCGGAAGGTCGTCATGGATGAGCGAGTAGGTGTGGATCATCTCGAGCGCCACCGCCAGCGGCATCACCTCCTGCGGTTCGCGCCCGAGCGCCTCGGCGGTGGCAAGCGCCAGCACCGGACGGATGCGCTTGCCGCCGGCGAGCAGGG
>DASZCV010000056.1:0-8171 GCA_035942755.1 Thermoleophilaceae bacterium | reverse complement strand
GGCTCGGCCGGACTGCGCGGGTGCGCGTGGTAGATGCCGACCTGGAATCCCTCGTCATCCAGCCCGTTGGTCGCCAGCAGGCTCTTCGAGTCGAGCTCGTAGCCGTAGGGCGAGCGGCGAGGGTTCTCGGCGCGGACCACCTCCTGAACCACCCCGTCGGCCGCCCGCACGTAGCCGCAGCACTCGTTCGGGGCCTCGTCCCGGGCGTGTTGCACGAGCGCGTTCCACTGCTCGCCGGTCATCCTCACCCGCCCAAGGTTACGCAAGGCCCCCCGGCGGTTGTGATCCAGCCCGAGGTCCCGAGCGCAGACCCTGCACCATGACGATCGCGCCACGACGGTTCGGCTCCCACGGAGCCAGGCCGGCACTTCCGGCCCTGACGGGCTGCCTCGCCATGCTGGCGCTTGCGATGTCCGGCTGCGGAGGCGGGGACGGCGAGCAGCCCGCCGCGGGCGGGGGCGCGTCCGCCGCCCCGGCGGCCAGGTCGGCGGTCACCGTGGACATCTCGAGCTTCAAGTTCATGCCCGACCCGATCAAAATCAAGGCGGGCGGCACGGTCACGTTCGTCAACAGGGACAAGGCCCCGCATACGGCACAGACCGAGCTGAACCCGAAGACCGCCGAGTTCGACACCGACCGCCTCGAAAAGGGCGACAAGAAGGCCGTGAAGCTGAAGGATGCGGGCAGGTTCGAGTACTTCTGCGCGTACCATCGCTTCATGGAAGGCGCAGTCGAGGTGGTTGAGTAATCTGATGACGATGGCCTTTCTCTCTCCGTCACCGATCGAGCTGATGATGATCGCGGTGATCGCGCTGATCGTGCTTGGACCGAGCCGGCTGCCCGAGGCGGCCCGCTCGCTCGGCAAGGGGATGCGCGAGATGCGCAACTCCTTCCAGGGTGGTGGCGACGATGACGAGGACGACCGGGGCGGGGGCAGCAGGCCGCTTCCGCCAGACGACGAGCCCGAGGACGACGGTGTCGACGACGACGCCTCCTTCGACGAGCTCGGGCACGTCGAGGAGCCCGCAGTCGTCCGCCGCGCCGATCGCGAGAGCGTCGGCGCCGCCGAGCGCGGCTAGCCCATCAGCTCCAGCTTCTCGGCCCGCGTCAGGCACTTGATGCGCGCCTCCTCGCGCAGGGCCTCCGGACGCGAGGTCACCTGCACCCACCACGCGAGCTCGACGGGCAGCCGGGAGCGGGTGTACCGGCTCGCGCTGCCGGCGCGGTGCTCTTGCAGCCGACGGTCCAGGTCCGTGGTCCAGCCACAGTAAAGGCTCTCATCCGCACAGCGCAGGAGGTAGACGTACGCGGGCGTGGCGGCGGACACGCGCGAAAGGTATTGGTGAGGCCAGTCGCCCGGCGCGTCAAGCGCCACTACCAGAAGGAGGCGCTCTCGAGCGTCCCGTCTGCCTCGAGCTCCTCGAGACTCTTGGTGTAGACGCCTGAGCTCAGGTACTTCCAGCCGTCGTCGCAGACAACGAAGACCACGTTGCCCTCGTCAAGGCCCTTGGCCACCCGCACCGCAATCGAGGCGATCGCGCCGCTCGAGACGCCCGCGAAGAGCCCCTCCTCCTCCAGCAGCTTCTTTGTCCAGACCACGGCGTCGCGGTTGGTGACGATGATCTTCTTGTCGAGTATCGAGAGGTCGATGATCTCCGGGATGAACCCGTCATCGAGTGAGCGCAGACCCTGCACCAGCTCGCCCTGGAGCGGCTCGGCCGCCACGATCGCCGTGTCGGGATCGTGCTCCTTGAGCCGCCGCGCATTTCCCATCAACGTGCCGCCGGTGCCGAGCCCGGCGACGAACGCGGTCACCGTGTCGAGCTCCTCGAGGATCTCGACCGCCGTGCCGTTGTAGTGGGCGTCGGGGTTGGCCGGGTTCCCGTACTGGTAGGGCATGTAGTAGGACGAGTCGCTCTCGGCCAGCTCGAGCGCCATGGCCACCGCGCCGTTCGATCCCTGATTCCCTGGCGAGGACACGATCTCTGCGCCATACATGCGCAGCAACTCGGTGCGCTCCGCGGTCACGTTGTCGGGCATGACCACCTTCAGGCGATAGCCCTTGCGCTTGCAGATCATCGCTAGGGAGATGCCGGTGTTGCCGGAGGTCGGCTCGAGGATCGTCTGCCCTGGGCGGATCGCCCCCTTCTCCTCGGCGTCCTCGATCATCGCCCGCGCGACACGGTCCTTGACCGAACCGGTCGGGTTGTAGGACTCGAGCTTTGCGTAGATCCGCACGCCCGGCTTCGGTGACAGCCGCTTCAACTCCACGAGCGGCGTGTTGCCGATCGCCTGCAGGATGTCGCCGTACTTGCCGCCGCACGGCCGGTTCTCGAGACCGGGAGGAAGCATTGCTTCAGAAAGTGTAGCGGCGGCCCGTTTAGACGAAGACCCGTCGCCGGGAGCGGCTAACGGCCGCCCGCCATCGCCGGAAGGATCACGAGCGTGTCGTCTGGCTTGACCGGCGTGTCGAGGCCGTCGAGCACCCGCACGTCTTCGTCGTTGAGATAGACGTTGACATAGCGGTTGAGGCTGCCGTCCGCGCCGAAGAGCTGCCCCTGCGTACCGGGGTGCTGCTCGACGAGGGCGCGCAGCACCTGGCCGACGTCGCCTCCGTCGGCGGCCACCTCTTTCTCGCCTCCGGTCGAGCCGCGCAGCACTGGAGGGATCTTGATCTTGCTCACGGGCGGGAGCCTACCGTCCGGAGCGGCAGGCTACCCGGCGCAGAATTCCTCGTAGTCCGGGAAGACGCCCATCTCCTCGCTCGAGATCGAATCCGGATCGCGCGAGCAGATCGGGCACTGCGGATCGCGGCGCACCTTCAGGTCGGTGAAGTTGGTTCCGAGCGCCTCGTAGAGCAGCAGCCGGCCGATCAACGGCTCGCCCGAGCCGGTCACGAGCTTGACCACCTCGATCGCCTGCAGCACGCCCATCACTCCCGGAAGCGCCCCGAGCACGCCGTTTGCACCGCACGAGGGCGCCAGCTCGGCCGGCGGGGGCGTCGGGTAGAGGCAGCGATAGCACGGGCCCTCGTAGGGCGCGAACACCGAGAGCTGGCCGTCGAAGCCGAGGATCGAGGCGGAGACCACGGGGGTCTTCAGCCGCACTGTGGCGTCGTTCAGCAGGTAGCGGGTGGGGAAGTTGTCGACGCCGTCCACGATCACGTCGTAGCCCTCGATGATCTCCATGATGTTCGACGCGTCCAGGCGGGTCTGGTACTTGACCACCTCGACGTCGGGGTTGATCTCGAGGATCGCCTGCTCGGCGGAGTCCACCTTCGGCATGCCGATGCGGTCGTTCGAGTGGACGACCTGGCGCTGCAGGTTCGACAGGTCCACCACGTCGTCGTCGACGATCCCGAGCGTTCCGACCCCGGCGGCGGCGAGGTAGAGCGCGGTCGGCGAGCCCAGACCACCCGCTCCGAGCAGCAGCACCTTGGCGTCGAGCAGCTTCATCTGGCCCTCGATGCCGATCTCCGGCACGAGCAGGTGACGCGAGTAGCGCTCCCGCTGCTCGGCGGTCAGGCGGCGAGGGACCTCGACCTTGTAACCGCGGTCCTTCCAGAGGGTGATGCCACCGGTCATCGACTGCACGTTCTCGTAGCCGAGCTCGTGCTCGAGCGTGTGGGCGGCGAGCGCGGAGCGGTTGCCCGACGCGCAGTAGAGGACGACCCGCGCCGAGCGGTCCTTGACCGCCCCCTCGATCCGCGACTCGAGGTGCCCGCGCGGCACGTGCCTGGCCCCCGGCAGGTGCGATTCCTCGAACTCCTGCTGCTCGCGCACGTCCACGATCACGGCGCCGTTGGGACTCTCGACCAGCGGGTGCACCTCCTTCGGGTCCACCTCCTTGACCTGCTCCTTTACCTTGCGGATGTAGTCCGCGCCGCTCGCCATTGGGGTCGAAGCTCCTCGATCCTGTCCATGTGTGCGGAACCGCCGACCCGGCCCCGCCTCATTACTTCACAAAGTGTAGCGACCCTCACCAACCCGCCGCCGAGCGCCCCGCCCGGCGCCAATAGGGCTATCTTGCCCAGAACTCGAGGGTGGGGGCGCCGATGGCCGGATCGACTTGGAGGGCGAGCAGTGGCGCCGTGGCGTTCGCGCTCACGCTCGTCGCCGCCGGTCCGCCGGCGGCAGGCGCGGCGTCCCTGGACGCCCAGGCGTGCGCCGGCCAAGCCGCGGCAAGGCACGGTCATATCGCCGCCGTGCTCGACCGGCGCGCGGGCGCGCGGAAGGATCGGGGACAGCGCGGTCGAGCGCGGGCCGATCGCCGGCGGTCGCTCTGGCACGCTCGGCTCGCGCGCTATTACGGTGACCAGGCGCTGCTGAGGCCGGTTCCTCGCGGCGCCGCGGTCACGTACCGCACCCTGCGCCGCAGCCGCGCGCTGCGGCGCTCCTTCCTGACGGGCTTCGAGCAGTTGACACCCGAGAACGAGATGAAGATGGAGCGCCTGCAGCCCGCGCCGGGAATCTTTCGCTTCGCCGAGGCCGATCGGATGGTGCGGTTCGCGCGCCGCTACTGCAAGAGGATCCGCGGGCACACGCTGGTCTACGGGCGCCAGCTGCCTCGCTGGGCCACCGACGGCCGCTACGGGCCCCACCAGCTGGGCTTCGAGATGGAGTGGCACGTGCGCACGGTGATGAGCCGTTACGCCGGACGCGTGGCCGAATGGGACGTGGTGAACGAGGCGATCGGGCCGGATGGCCGCTATGCGAGGAACGTCTGGTTCGAGGCGCTCGGAAGGCAATACGTGGAGCGCGCCTTCAGGGCCGCCCACGACGCCGACCCGAGCGCCCGGCTCTTCTACAACGACAGCGGGATCGAGCTGCCCGACCATCCGCACACGGTGGCGGTGCGAGCGATGGTGAAGCGGTTGCGCCGCCGCGGGGTGCCGATACATGGAGTGGGAATCCAGAACCATGTCAGCACCACCCACCACGCCTCCGAGGCGCAGCTGGCCAGCACCATCAGGGGATTCACCAGGATGGGGCTGAAGGTGGCGATCACCGAGATGGACGTCCAGCTCGACCCACCGGGCACCCGAGCGCGCAGGCTCGAGCGCCAGCGGCTGGTCTTCCGGGCGGCGGCGCGCGCCTGCGCCCGCAACCCCGGCTGCAGCAGCTTCTCGACCTGGGGTGTGGGCGACCGGGTCTCTTGGCTCGGCCCGGCGGCCGGCGGCCTGCTGTTCGACCGCGGCTACCGGCCCAAGCCCGCCTACCACGCGGTGTCGCGCAGCCTCGGAAGTCCCACCGCCCCCTGAGGGGCACAAGACGACTCGGGGCGCCCCTCCTCGGGGCGCCCCGGTCCGATCCCAGACCGCTGTCGGAAGCTCGCCTGTACGCCGGCGCTGTCAAAGCTCCTATGGGGATTGTCGCCCACGCCGGCTCCTGCCGATATGGGGTCTGGACCCCATTTCATGCTTTCCCCACCTCACAAGACGCCCGGCGACTCCCTCATCGGCCAGGTCGTGGCGGCAAACGTCGTGCTCGTCACGCTCACGGTGCTGGCCGCCAGCCTCGCGGCCGGGCTCGACCTGTCGATCTCCGAGCAACGCTGGCAGTTCATCGTGTTGGCGCTGGTGATCGCGCTCACGTTCTGCGTCAACCTCTGGATGCTCCAGCGCCGCTTTGGCCCGCTCGAGCACCTGATCGAGCGAATCGAGCGGATCGACCCGGCGGAGCCGGCCAGCTTCGAGATCGCAAGGGACCCCGTGGCGGAGATCGATCGGCTCGCGGAGTCCTTCCGCCGGCTCCTTCGACGGGTGGACGACGAGCGCCGCCGCTCGGGCAAGCTCGTGCTGCGGGCACAGGAGGAGGAGCGCCGGCGAGTGGCGCGCGACCTGCACGACGAGGTGAATCAGGCACTTACCGCCATCCTGCTGCGGCTCGAGGCGCTGGCTCAGGACACCCCGTCCGAGCGCTCCGCGGACGTGGCAGAGCTGAAGCGCCTGACAAGCCAGGCCATGGACGAGCTACTGACCCTCGCGCGGCAGCTGCGTCCCGCGGCACTAGACGATCACGGCCTTGTGCCGGCCATCGAGTCCCAGCTGCGCGTGTTCTCGGAGCGCACGGGCATAGCAACGCGGCTGAGCACCGCGGGCCGGCTCGGGGACCTCGACGAGGAGCAGCAGACCGCCCTGTACCGGGTCACCCAGGAGGCGCTCGTGAACGCCGGCCGCCATGGCGCGGCGACCCTCGTGCAGGTCGAGCTGGCGGCCGTCGGGGAGCGCACGGAGCTGCACGTGCGCGACGACGGCAAGGGCTTTGACCCCGCGGTCGTCAGGGGCGAGGGGCTCGGGCTCGAGGGGATGGCCGAACGCGCACGGCTCGTGGGTGGAGAGCTCGACGTGCGCTCCTCACCGGGAGCGGGCACCGAGATCAGCATGAGGGTCCCGTGATCAGCGTCCTCATCGCCGACGACCACGGCATCGTGCGCTCCGGGCTCACCATGCTGATCGAGCGCCAACCTGACATGAGCGTCGCCGCAGAGGCAGAGGACGGGCTCGAGGCCGTCGAGCGCGCGCTCACCGAGCGACCCGACGTGGCGGTGCTGGACGTGTCGATGCCGCGGATGACCGGGCTGCAGGCGGCCCGGCAGATCCGCTCCCACCAGCCAACCCACGTGCTCATGCTCTCCATGCACGAGGACGACAGCTACTTCTTCGAAGCTCTGGAGGCCGGCGCCTCCGGATACGTCTCCAAGCGCGGGGCGGACAGTGACCTGATCGATGCCATTCGCACGGTGGCGAATGGGCGCACGTTTCTCAACTCGCGCACGCAAGGGGCGCTGATGAGGCAGTGGCTCGAGGATGGGCACACCGGCCCGAGGGACGACCTCACCCCGCGCGAGCTCGAGGTGGTCAAGCTGATCGCCGAGGCCTACACCAACCGCCAGATCGCCGAGGCGCTGACCCTGTCGGAGAAGACGGTGGAGTCACACCGCGGCAACGTCCTGGCAAAGCTCGGGATGCGCGACCGGGTGGAGCTCGTGCGCTATGCGATCCGCCGCGGCTTGGTGGAGCCCTGAGCCCGGCGTGCGGGGGCCGAGCCGGCCAGTGGAGCCCTGAGCCGCATGGGGCCAGAGCTACGCTGCTTGGAGTGAACCCACGCGCGCTGATCGCGCTCATGTTGGCCGGCGCCCTCGCGCTCGCGGCGGCGGTCCTGCTCGCCGGCCGAGGCGACACCCGGCCCACCTCCGGAGCGCTTCGCTTCGAGGGAGCCACCCTGCCAAAGGGCCTGCGCGCGCCTGAGCTGGGCGCCGTGCGCACGCAGGAAGGCGAGCGGCTGACGATGCGCTCGCTGCGGGGCCGACCCGTGATCGTCACGTTCCTCTACACAACCTGCGAGGACACCTGCCCGACGCAGGCCCAGCAGATCAAGGGCGCGCTCAACGAGCTCGGCAAGCGCGTGCCGGCGCTGGCGATCGCGGTGGATCCTCCGCGCGACGACCGGCGCCGCGCGCGTGCCTTCCTCGCCAAGCAGCGCATGACTGGGCGGATGGACTTCATACTGGGCTCGCGCCCACAGCTCCGGCGGCTGTGGGAGGGCTACTTCGTCCAACCGCAGCGCGATGACCTGGAGCACACCGCGCGCCTCGTGCTCGTGGACCCCAAGGGCATCCAGCGCGTGAGCTTCCCCCTCGACCAGCTCACCCCCGAACGGCTTGCCCACGACGTGCGGCTGCTGGCAGACGGGCGGTGAAGCAGTCCGAGGCGGCCGAGTAGAAGCCCGGCCGGCTCCGCGCCTCAAGATCAGGAGACGTTTGCGCAGATGGCGTAAGCGGTCACGTAGAACCCGCCCTGCATGAGTGCATCCGGGTCCTCCGCCAGCACGTGCCAGCCGTCTGGTGCATCGCCGGTATTTAGTTCGAAGGACGTCCCTTTAACCGGTCTGCTGTCTTCAACCGTCTGCCGGTTCGGTGAGCCGAGCCCGGAGAGCTCGTGACCGCCGCCGATGGCCTTCTTCCCCGGCGGACAATGGGCCCGCACGAACGCATGGTTGCTGCCGGTGACGTTTTGGGGCGACCCGGCCTTAACGACCGTAAGACCGCTTATGCCGGGTGCGCCTTGAGCGCCCGGGGCACCGCTAGCGCCTGGGGCACCGTTCCCTCCTGCCAATCCCCGTGGTCCAGGCGGCCCGGGTGGCCCGGTGGGTCCGGGCGGAAGCTTGAAG
>DASZCV010000055.1:0-1992 GCA_035942755.1 Thermoleophilaceae bacterium | reverse complement strand
GAGCTGGTGCACGGTCCGGGCTGCCCTGTCTGCGTGATCCCGATGGGGCGCGTCGATGACGGCATCGCCATCGCCCACGAGCCGGGCGTGATCTTCACGTGCTTCGGCGACATGCTGCGCATCCCAGGCTCCGACGGGTCGCTGCTGGACGCAAAGGCCGACGGCGCCGACATCCGCATGGTCTACTCGCCGCTCGACGCGCTGAGGATCGCCAAGCAGAACCCGGACAGGCAGGTGGTGTTCTTCGCCATCGGCTTCGAGACCACCGCCCCGTCCACCGCGCGCACCCTCAAGCGAGCCAAGGCCGAGGGGGTCACCAACTTCTCGTGCATGTGCAGCCACGTCACGATCGTGCCGCCGCTGCGCGCGCTGCTGGACTCCCCTGACATGCGCCTGGACGGCTTCATCGGCCCGGGCCACGTCTCCACGGTCGTTGGCGCTCGCCCGTTCGAGTTCATCCCCACCGACTACGGCAAGCCCATCGTGGTGGCCGGCTTCGAGCCGCTCGACGTGCTGCAGTCGATCCGGATGATCCTCCAGCAGCTCGCCGAGGGACGCTGTGAGGTCGAGAACCAGTACAAGCGGGTCGTGCACTACGACGGCAATCCCGCGGCCCTCCAGGCGCTGTCGGAGGTCTTCGAGCTGCGGCCCCACTTCGAGTGGCGGGGCCTCGGGTTCATCTCGCAGTCCGCCCTGCGCATCTCCGACGCCTACGCCGACCTCGACGCCGAGATCCGCTTCTCGGTGCCCGGCGTGCGCGTGGCCGACCCGAAGGCCTGCCAGTGCGGCGAGGTGCTCAAGGGCGTCATCAAGCCGTGGGAGTGCAAGGTGTTCGGCACCGCGTGCACGCCGGAGCGCCCGATCGGCACCTGCATGGTCTCTCCTGAGGGGGCGTGCGCGGCCTACTACAACTACGGTCGCTTCGCACGCGAGCGGGAAGTGGTGTGACCCCCCTCAACGGCGACGCGGGCGGCGTGCCCGATCGCGAGGAGCGCATCCTCGGGATCATCGAGAAGACGCGTTCCAAGCCGGGCAAGTTCAAGGACCCCCAGATCACGATGTCCCACGGGGCGGGGGGCAAGGCCACGCAGAGCCTGATCGAGGGCCTGCTCCTGCCCGCCTTCCTGAACGACGGCCTGGCCCAGCTCGGCGATGCCGGCTCCTTCCAGGCAAACGGCACCGGCCTTGCGATGACGTCGGACAGCTTCGTTGTCAGCCCGCTGCGCTTCCCGGGCGGCTCGATCGGGGAGCTGGCGGTCAACGGCACGGTCAACGACCTGGCGGTGTCGGGCGCCAGGCCGCTCGCGCTGACCCTGGGCCTGATCCTGGAGGAGGGCCTCGACACCGCGATCCTGCGCCAGGAGGTGGAGGCCATAGCGGCAGCCGCCGAGGCCGCCGGCGTCCAGATCATCGGCGGCGACACGAAGGTCGTGGAACGCGGCCTGGCGGACTCGATGTACATGTGCACCGCCGGTGTGGGCCTGCGGGACCCGCGCGCGGAGCTCTCCACGACCTCGCTGCAGCCCGGCGATCATGTGCTCGTCTCCGGCAGCATCGGAGAGCACGGCACCACGATCATGCTCGCGCGAGGGGAATTCGAGCTGGAGGCCTCGATCGAGTCGGACACCTGCTCGCTGTGGCCGGTCGCGGACGCGCTGCTCGAGGAGGTCGGGCCCGGGATTCGCTGCATGCGCGACGCCACGCGCGGCGGGGTTGCCTCCGCGGTGAACGAGCTGGCGCGGGCGTCGAAGGTGGCGATGACGATCCGGGAGAAGGACGTTCCGGTGGAACCGGCGGTGGCCGGGGCCTCGGACATTCTCGGGATCGATCCGATGTACGTGGCAAACGAGGGCAAGCTCGTCGCTTTCGTGGCTCCCGAGCTTGCCGAGCGCGCGGCCGACATAGGCGACGTCGCGGGAAGCCCCGCCGGGATGGTGCTGATGGAGACCCCGTTCGGCAGCTCGCGGACGATGGACCTGCTGGTCGGAGACC
>DASZCV010000054.1:0-11152 GCA_035942755.1 Thermoleophilaceae bacterium | reverse complement strand
GAGGGCTCGATCGTCGATCGCGGCGAGACCCTGTACGAGCTCGACAACCGGCCGGTGCTGCTCATGTACGGCTCGGCGCCCGCCTACCGCAAGCTGAGCACGGCCACGACCCACGGGCCCGACGTGCGACAGCTGGAGCAGAACCTGGTCGCGCTGGGCTTCGGCAGCGGCGTGACCGTCGACGAGCACTTCACCGCGGCCACGGCAGCGGCCGTCAGGCGCTGGCAGCGCTCCCTGGGCCTGCCGGAGACGGGTGAGGTGGAGCTCGGCCGGGTCGTCTTCCTGCCGGGCGCCCGCCGGGTGGGAAGCCACAAGACAAAGGTCGGCAGCGTGCTGGCCACGGGCGCCGAGGTCCTCGAGACCACGTCCGTCAAGCGCATCGTGACCGTGGAGCTCGACGTGGCCAAGCAGAGCCTCGTCCACCGCGGCGACAAGGTCACCGTGACCCTCCCGGACGGGTCGACGGTCACGGGGCGGATCGTGCGCGTCGGCAGGGTCGCGCGCGAGAAGGACGAGGGTGGCGGCGGCGGCGGGGACGGCGCTCCCGGTGGAGGCTCGGGCTCCGGTACAGGCGAGCTGGTGATCGACCTCTCGATCGTGCTCCACTCGCGGCGGGGAGTGTCCCGCCTGGATCAGGCGCCCGTCACGGTCGGTATCGCCCAGGAGACCCGGCGGCGCGTGCTAGCCGTGCCGGTCACCGCGCTCGTGGCCCGTCCCGGTGGTGGTTACGGCGTGGAGGTGGTGAGCGGCGGCCGGCGGCGGATCGTTGCCGTCCAGACCGGCCTGTTCGCGAGTGGGCTGGTCGAGATCTCGGGCAAGGGCATCCGCGCCGGCGTCAAGGTCGTCGTACCGGACGAGTCATGATCGAGCCCGCGCAGGCCAACGCCGGACAGCCACGTGCGGCAGACGAGTCGGGCCGCCCCCCCGCGGTGCTCGAGCTGTGCGAGGTCCGCAAGTCCTACCCGGGCCCGGTCGAGGTGCTGCGAGGCGTCGACCTGAGCGTTCCGCGCGGCGAGCTGCTGGCAATCGTAGGCCCGTCGGGTTCGGGCAAGTCGACTCTGCTGCACATCATGGGCACCCTCGAGCGCCCCAGCTCGGGCCAGGTCCGGGTCGCGGGGCACGACACCGCAGCGCTCTCGGACCGCCGCCTTGCGAGCGTGCGGGCGCGCACGATCGGCTTCGTCTTCCAGCAGTTCTTCCTGCTAGACGGTATGAGCGCGGTGGAGAACGTGGCTCACGGGCTCCTGTATGCGGGGGTCCCGGCCCAGCGGCGCCACGCGCAGGCTGCCGAGGTGCTGGAGCGTGTCGGGCTGGCGCACCGCCTTGACCATCAGCCGGCCAAGCTCTCCGGTGGCGAGCGCCAGCGCGTCGCGATCGCCCGGGCGCTGGTGGCCCGCCCGGCGATCGTCTTCGCCGACGAGCCCACCGGAAACCTCGACAGCCAGTCGAGCGAGCAGATCATGGCGCTGCTGCACGACCTCCACGGCGAGGGGCACACGATCGTCGTGATCACACATGACCGCGACATGGCGGAAGGGTTGCCGCGCCAGGTCGAGATCCGAGACGGCGCCATCGTGCACGACAGCGGAGCCCCCTGACCGTGGCCGAGCCGGCGCCCAGCCGCCTGCTGCCGGCGGACATCCTGCGGGTGGGGAGCGTCGGCCTGCGCACGCGGCGTCTGCGTGCCGCGCTCTCGGGCCTCGGAATCGCCATCGGCATCGCCTCGATGGTGGCGGTGCTCGGCATCTCGGAGTCGAGCAAGGCGGGGCTGCTCTCGACGCTCGACCGGCTGGGCACGAACCTCCTGACGGTGGCTCCCGGCCAGACCTTCACCGGTGAGGACGCCGAGCTGCCGGCGAAGGCGACGTCGATGATCGGCCGCATGCGTGCCGTGCGGGGCGCGGCGCAGGTGAAGACGACGGAGGAGACGGTCAGGCGCACGGACAAGATCCCCGAGGAGGAGACAGGCGGGATCTCCGTCCTCGCCGCCAACCCGAAGCTGCGTGCCACGCTCGGGGCGAGCATGAGGTCCGGCCGCTTCCTCGACGCCGCCACGGTTCGCTACCCCGCCACCGTGCTCGGGGCGGTGGCCGCGAAACGGCTCGGCATCACGCGCACGGGCGTGAACGTCTACCTCGGCGGGCGGTGGTTCACGGTCGTGGGGATCCTCGACCCGGTAACGCTCGACCCCGACCTCGACCGCGCGGCGCTGATCGGCTTCCCTATCGCATCCAGGCTCTTCGGAACCGACTCCTCCCCCACCAAGGTCTACGTGCGCACCGACGAGGAGCAGGTCGATGCCGTGCGGCGGCTGCTGGGCGCCACGGCGAACCCGGAGCATCCGGAGGAGGTGCAGGTCAGCCGGCCCTCCGACGCGCTGGCCGCCCGCGCCGCGGCCAAGAGTGCCTTCACCTCGCTCTTCCTGGGCCTCGGAGCCGTCGCGTTGCTGGTGGGCGGGGTGGGGATCGCGAACGTGATGGTGATATCGGTGCTCGAGCGACGCTCGGAGATCGGGCTGCGGCGCGCGCTCGGCGCCACCCGGCGCCACATCTCCACGCAGTTCCTCTCGGAGTCGCTCCTGCTGGCCGCCTGCGGGGGCATCGCCGGCACGTCGCTCGGGGCGCTCGTGACCGCGATCTATGCCTCGAGCCGCGGATGGAGCGCGGCCGTGCCCCTCTACGCGATTGCCGGCGGGGTCCTCGCCGCGATTGCGATCGGCGCGATCGCCGGCCTCTATCCCGCGGCGCGTGCGGCGCGGCTGTCGCCGACCGAGGCGCTGAGGACCGTCTGAGGTGGCGCGCGTCCTGCTCGCGGGAGATCAGGCGGTCGTGCATGCGGGGCTCCGCAGCCATCTGGCGCGCGCGGGCAGACTCGCCGTGGTGGACGGTGCGCCGCCGGACGCGTTGCGGCTGACGACCGAGCTGCAGCCCGAGGTCATCCTCATCGACGGTTCCGGGGACTTCCTCCTGTGTCACGAGCTCAAGCAGCTCGCGCGTCCCCAGCGAGTGGTGGTGCATGTGGCGCACCGCACACCTCAGCTGGTAGTGGCGGCGTGGGTGGCCGGCGCGGAGGGCATCGCCGGCGCGGGCACGCCCCCGTCGCGGCTCATCGAGATCGTTTGCCTTGCCGCGGCCGGACGCCGGACGTTGCCACGCCCGTCCATCGCCGCCGTGCGCACCGCGGGACGGCCGCTCGATCCAGTCGACCGGTCCATCTTCGGGATGCGCATGCACGGCGTGCCGCCGAACGAGATCAGCAGTGCCATGCGGCTCGACCCTCTCGAGGTCGACCGTCGGGTCCGCTCGCTCGTACTGCAGCTGAGCCGAGACCCGGCCCCGTCGCCCGAAGCCGGTGAGCCGGTCCGCGGTTAAGGTCGCTCTCAGGTTGGATTGTCACGATGGAGCCGATGCGCATCCTCGTTGTGGACGACGAGCCGGCGGTCCGGGAGGCGATCGAGCGTGCGCTTCACCTCGGCGGCTACGAGGTCGAGCTGGCCGGAGACGGCGCGGAGGCGCTGCAGGCGGTCGAGGCGCGAGCGCCAGACGCGATGGTGCTCGACGTGCTCATGCCGCGGGTCGACGGGCTGCAGGTGTGCCGGCGCCTGCGCGGCACGGGTGACCGCCTGCCGATCCTGATGCTGACCGCCCGCGATGCGATCGGCGACCGCGTGGGTGGTCTCGACGCCGGCGCGGACGACTACCTCGTGAAGCCTTTCGCCCTCGACGAGCTGCTGGCGAGGCTACGGGCGCTCCTGCGCCGATCGCACCCCGACGAGCGCGCCGAGCTGCGCTTTGGCGACCTGTCACTGGACCCGGTGGCGCACGAGGTGAGGCGCGGCGGTCGGCGGATCGAGCTCACCCGGACGGAGTTCCTGCTGCTCGAGCTGTTCATGCGCCACCCGCGCCAGGTGCTGCCGAGGTCGACGATCTTCGAGCACGTCTGGGGGTATGACTTCGGGGCCACCTCCAACTCGCTCGAGGTCTACATGAGCTACCTGCGCCGAAAGACGGAGGCGGGTGAAGAGCCGCGGCTCCTTCACACCGTGCGGGGCGTGGGCTATGTGCTTCGGGACTAGGCGATGAAGGTCCCGCGCGCCATCCGCGGCGGCCAGTCCTTCCGAGGTCGGCTGATCCTGGCGGCCTCGGCGGCGGTGGCGGTGGCGATCGCAATCGCTGCTGCCATCACCTTCGTGATCGTCCGCGGCGAACTACGTGGCCAGGTGGACGACTCACTGAAGGAGGCCGCCGGGGAACTGGCTGGCGACCAGGTCTTCTTCACTCGGCCGGCTCCGACGAAGGCGCCCGGCAGGCACGAGCGCGAGGTGCGGCCGCCGCTCGAGGGGCCCGCCGAAGGCGGCCTGCCGGCCGTGCCGCCCGAGCCCGAGGTCTCGGGCGTGCCCGTCCCGCGTGCTCGCCGGGGGGAGGTGAAAGAGCTCGTGCCGGCCCCGGGTGTCGAGCGGCGGCTCGTGCTCCCCGCCCCCCCGCTTGGGGGCAACACGCGCTTTGCCCAGCTCGTGCAGTCGAGCGGACGGGTAGTCCGCTCGCCTCAGCTCAGGATCGAGCTGCCCGGGAAGGATCGCGCCGCCCGCCTCGCGCGACGCGGAAGCGGCGCCTACTTCTCCGACGGCGAGGTGCGCGGCGGCCGGGTCCGGCTCTACACGAAGGCGCTCGGCCCCGGAGCCGCCCTGCAGGTGGCGCGGCCCGTCGAGGAGCTCGACGGCGTGCTGCGGCGGCTGGCGTGGGTGCTCGGCGCGGTGGCGCTCGGAGGCATCGGCCTGGCCGCGGGCCTCGCGCCGCTGGTTGCCCGCACCGCCCTCAAGCCGGTCGCCGACCTGAGCGACGCGGCCGAGCACGTGGCACGCACGCGTGACCTGAGCCGGCGGATCGACGCGTCCTCACCCGACGAGCTGGGGCGCCTGGCGAGGTCCTACAACGCCATGCTCGCCGCGCTCGAGCGCTCGATGGCACAGCAGCGCCAGCTGGTTGCCGACGCCTCGCACGAGCTGCGTACTCCCCTGACGAGCCTGCGAACGAACATCGAGGTACTAGCCTCGCGGGGCGGGATGCCTGCAGCGGACCGCGAGCGCCTCCTGCGCGACGTGGTCGCACAGCTCGAGGAGATGACCGCGCTGGTGGGCGACCTCGTGGATCTCGCGCGTGACCGCGCCGATCAGGAGCCCGCGGACGAGCTGCGCCTCGACGAGCTGGTGGCGAATGTGGTCGAGCGCGCGCGGCGCCGGCACCCCGAGCGTGACTTTCTGCTGGAGGCCGAGCCGACGACCGTGCGAGGAGTGCCGGCAAGGATCGACCGGGCGGTCGGGAACCTGCTCGACAACGCGCAGAAGTGGAGCCCCCCGGACGCGCCGGTGGAGGTGCAGGTGGGAGCCGGGGAGGTTGTGGTGCGAGACCACGGGCCCGGTATAGCCGACGAGGACCTTCCCTTCGTGTTCGACCGCTTCTATCGCGCCGCCTCGGCGCGCGGGCTGCCCGGCTCGGGGCTCGGGCTGGCCATCGTGCGGCAGGTGGCGGAGAGCCATGGAGCCGGCGCGACCGCCGAGAACGCGGAGGGCGGCGGCGCAAGGATGCGACTGAGCTTCCAGCCGCTGCCCTCGCCTCCGGCTACATCTCCTCCGCGATCCGCGGCGCCATCCGGTTGAAGAGCCAGAGGCCGAAGAGGAACGTGCCGATCAGGATCCCCAGCGGGATCAGCAGCCTCGGTGCTCCTCCGATGGCCGCCGCCGCCGAAGGCTGAGCCGGATCGATCATCGCGTGGCGAGACTGCTGGATGATCGCCGCGAGCGGGTTGCACATCGCGAGGTTGGCCAGCTTCTCGTTCTGCTCCGCCACGAGCGAGATCGGGTAGAGGACCGGCGTCAGGTAGAAGAGCGCCTGGCTGACCACCTCCCAGATCGGCTTGATGTCCCGCGCCGGCACGTACAGCACCGAGAGCACCATCGTGACTCCGGTGGTGAAGAGGAACAGCAGGATGAGCAACGCCGGCAGCTGAATCCACGAGGAGCGCAGCTCGACCCGGTCGATCGCGAAGAAGACGAAGACCGCGATCAGGTTCAGCAGTAGGAAGAAGGTGTTCGTGAGGACACTCGAGAGCGGGATCACCATGCGCGGGAAGTGGATCTTGCGCACCAGGTTCTCGCTGTCCAGCACGGAGGTCACGCCCTTGCCCGTGGACTCGCTGAAGAAGAAGAACAGAACGATGCCCGAGATCAGCATCGCCGGGTAGTGCTCCACGCCCTCGCCGACGCGGACGATGAGGCTGAAGACCACGTAGAGCACCCCGAAGAAGAGCAGCGGCTTCATCAGCGTCCACAGGTAGCCGAGCGCGGAGTCGTAGAAGCGCAGCTTGAAGTCGGTGACCGAAAGCGTGCGGGTCAGGTGGTAGAAGCGACGCCAGTCACCGGAGGTGGCGGAGGGTCCCTTCATCTCGATCAGCTCGTGCTCCGGCGAGGTGGCGGCCGCGTGCGCGCTCATTCGGCTACCTCGGCAACCGAGGAGCCCAGGCGCTGGAAGCTGACCTCGTGCTCGATCTCGACCAGGCCTGCCTCGTAGCGGTCCCCGACCACCGTGACCGGCACGAACGCCTCGCGCCGGTCCATCAGCTGGCGGTCGCCGGTGCCGTAGCCCAACCACGGGCTCATGTCGTATCGCCCGGGCGCATAGGGCACCCGGAACCGCACCGAGAACTCCACCCGCTCGCCGGCCTCGTAGACGCCCGAGCGTCCGGCGACCTCGAGCGAGGTGGTGTTGAAGAGCCAGCGCACGTGCTGACCACCGACCGCGAGGCCGACCACCGGGTCCTCGACGGGCTCGTGCAGCTCGGCTACCACGTGCATCGAGCAGCCGCGGTTGCGTTCGATCATCGAGGTGCGCTCGCCGTTCTCGTCGGCAAACCAGGCGTCGACGATCCTGCCGCGGCCATCGCCGTGGCGGTCCTTGTCCTCCCTGTTGGCCTCCACGCCACGAGCGAAGTTGAGCTGGTCGTAGGACCGCGCCACGCGGTCCGGATCGCCGATCTCCACCATGTCTCCCCGCTCGAGGAGCATCGCCCGGTCGCACTCGTTCTCCACCGAGGCCATGTCGTGGGTGACGAACAGGATCGTGCGCCCCCGGGAGCGGATCTCCCGCAGCGTCTCGTGGCACTTGGCCTGGAAGCTCGCGTCCCCGACCGCGAGCACCTCGTCGATCACGAGGATGTCGGCATCGACCTGGATCATCGTGGCGAACGCCAGGCGCACGTACATTCCCGACGAGTAGTTCTTGAGCTTCAGGTCCTCGAACTCGCGCAGCTCGGAGTAGTCGATCACGGCGTCGTAGCGTCGCTTCGCCTCGTCCGGCGTGAGCCCGAGCATGATCGCGTTGATGAGCACGTTGTCCCGCGCGGTGAGATCGGGGTTGAAGCCCACCCCCAGCTCGATGAACGTTGCCATCCGCCCGCGCAGGAAGATCCGCCCGGCGTCGGTGGCATAGATCCCGGCGACGCATTTGAGCAGCGTGCTCTTGCCGCTGCCGTTTCGCCCGACGATGCCGAAGAACTCGCCCTTCTCCACCGTGAACGTCACGTCCTTGAGGGCCAGCAGATCCTCGTAGCGGTTCTTGTGAAGCGGGTGCAGGGCACGCTCCTTGAGCGTTTGCACGCGCTCGTGCGGGAGCCGGAACGCCTTCGAGACGTTCTCGACCACCACCGTCGCGGAGTCTGGGGCCGCCGGCAACATGCCCGGACACGGTACAGAGGGACGGGAAGGATTCGGCAAGGATGCCGAATCGTTCGAATCCTTATCCCCGGGGCACCTGCCGATCGCCGCGGGTCGTCCCCCTAGACTTCCCGCCCCGTGTGGCCCACGTACGCAGCGGCGATCCTCATAATCGTCGCCTCGGCTGCGGTGGGTGCCGGGATTCTCAGGCTGGCGCGGCGCGATCCCTGGCTGGGCTACGGGCCGGCGATGGGATTTGCTTTGCTCATCTCCGTCGCCGCGGTCACGATCCAGCTGCCCGGCAAGGCGGTCACGAGTGCCGTGGCGATGGCGGTGCTGATCCTCGCGGGAGCGGCGATCGCGGTCCCGGCGCTGCGGGTGCACAGACCGCCTGCGGGCTCCCTAGCCGTCGCGCTGGTGGCAGCGCTGCTGGCAACGGCCATCCCGTTCGTCGTGGCGGGAAACGTGGGCGTCCCCGGGGTCGGCGTCAACAACGACATGGCGATCCACCTCGCCTGGGCCGATGGCCTCAAGCTCGAGCCCGCCGAGCGCCCGATCGAGATCCCGCCGGGTTACCCGGTCGGTCCCCACGCCGTCATGACGAGCGTGAGCGAGGCCATCGCGGTGGACGTCGCAGACGCCGCCACGGCCGTCACGCTCGTGATCTCGGTGCTGGCCGTGGCGGCCGCGTGGTCACTGCTGGCCGGCCTTCCCGGGCCCCGCCGGGGAGTGGCCGCGGTGCTGGTGGCGCTGCCCTACCTGGGGGCCGCCTACTACGCGCAGGGGGCCTTCAAGGAGACGCTGCAGGCTCTGTTCCTGCTGGCCTTCGTGGCGGTGCTGCGCGAGGTCCTGGCCACGCGCTCGCCGGGCCGCGGCGCCTGGGCGCTCTTTGCAGTCCTCGCAGCGGGCTTTATCCACAACTACAGCTACGTCGGCCTGGTCTGGCCGCTCGGGACGGCAATCGCCGCGCTCGTGCTCGAGGCCGTGCTGCTCGGTCGCCGGCCCCACCCGATCGCGGCGGGTCGAGACGCCGTAGGTGAGATCCGCCGATCGCGGGGAGCGCTCGCCGGCTCGGCGGCCGTCCTGTTGCTGGCCGCGGGCCTGATCGGTCCGGAACTGGGAAGCGCAGTGGACTTCTTCCGCACCGTCGGGGTGTCGCCGTCGGCCACGGGGGTCATCGCCGCCACGAACCTGGGCAACCTGCCCGGCCAGATCTCGCCTATGACGATGCTGGGAATCTGGCCGGCCGATGACTTTCGCTACTACTACCGGCACCTGGACGAGGCATACCAGGCCGGAATCGGCGGTGCCGTGGCACTCATAGGCGTGGCCGCCGCCGCCGTCTGGTGGCGCCGGCGCGAGGACTTGGCCATCCCCGCGGCGGCGCTGGTGGCAGTGGGGATCTACGCCGCCGTGCGGCTGCGCGGCGAGTCGCCGTACATCACCGCCAAGGCGCTCGCCGTGGCCGCGCCGGTGACGATGCTGTTCACGTTGCGGGCACTGCTCGCCCGGTGGGGCTCGAGCACCGAGGGCGGACGGCTGGCGCACGCGGGGCTGGCCGTCGCCTTCGTGACGCTGGCGGCGGTCTCGAGCTTCGTCGCCCTCCGATCCGGACGTGTGGGGCCCGAGGAGCGTCGCGCCGAGCTGGTGTCGCTGCGGCCGATCGTGGACGGGCACAAGGTGCTGATGCTGCTCTACGACGACTTCGCGCGCTGGGAGCTCCCGCGCTCGCCCCTGAAGGGCCCGGCGGTAGGCAGCGTCGATGGGGTCCGGCCCGAAAAACGCGGGCATCGGAGCGATCCCGGCGACCCACGCGGGGATCGGAGCGATCCCGGCGACTTCGACCTCTTCCTTCCAGGGGCACTCGATCAGGTTGACTACGCCATCTCGACCAGGACCTTGAACCGAAGCGAGCCGCCGCCCAACTTCCGTCTGGAGCGACGAGGGCGCTTCTACGAGCTCTGGCGCCGGAGCGGGCCGACCCCGATGCGGTACGTCCTCCCGAACGAGGGCGCCTCGAGCGGTGCCGTGCTGGACTGTGGCTCGAGGGCCGGGCGCCGTCTGGCCAGGCGGGCCGGGTGGGCGCGGCTCGTGCCCAAGCCGATTGCAGCCCGGGCAGAAGGTTGGGCTTCGGGAAGCCGGGCGGTCGATCCCGGCAAATCAAAGTCGTGGTTCCTGCATGCCGGGCCGGGGACCTACGAGGTCTCGATGGCCTACATCACGCTCCGAGACGGGGAGCTCGGCGCGCGCGGTACCCGAGCCACCTTCGCTCCGACCCTCGACCGATTCGGCAACCGCTGGCGAGTCGCCCAGATCCGTCACCCGGGCGGACGCCTGCGACTCGCCACGAAGGCCGCTTCGCTTCCCTTCGGCGCCACCGCTCAGACGATGCACATCGACGAGTTGAGCGTGGTGCGAGTGGATGCCCCACGCGAGCTGGTGCCTCTGCGTGAGGCGTGCGGGCGATACGTGGACTGGTACACGCTCGGCGCGCGCCGCCCGACCCTGCGCGGCTGAGGTCGAGTGGATCTCCCGACTAGGGTTCGCTCGCGTGGACGTCTGCACGATCATCGCCAAGAACTACGTACCGTTCGCGCGGGTGCTCGCCCGCTCGGTGGCCGAGCAGCGCCGCGGTGCCCGCTGCTTCACGCTGGTCATCGACGACTCCAGCGGTTACATCGACCCGGCCGAGGAGCCGTTCGAGCTGGTCGAGATCCCAGCCCTCGAGATCGAGGGATTCGATCGGATGGCCGCGATGTACGACGTACTGGAGCTCTCCACGGCCGTGAAGCCCTGGCTGCTGCGTCATCTCATACACGAGCGCGGCGTCGAGCGAGTGATCTACCTCGACCCCGACATCCGGCTGTTCGACCCGCTCGACGAGGTGGACTCGCTGCTGGCCGAGCACCCGATCGTGGTCACGCCCCACCTCTCCGAGCCGATGCCGCGCGACGGCGCCAAGCCCTCCGAGCGCGATATCCTCATCTCGGGCGCCTACAACCTGGGCTTCCTGGGGATGTCCGCCGGTGCTGAGGTCGACGCGCTGCTCGACTGGTGGTCCGAGCGCCTGCGAACCGACTGCATCGTCGCGCCAGAGCAGGCGCTGTTCGTGGACCAGCGCTGGATCGATCTGGCTCCCGGGCTGGTCGACGGCTTCCACGTGCTGCGCGACCCGGGCTACAACGTGGCGTACTGGAACCTCGCCGGCCGTACCGTGAGCCGTGAGGACGGTGGCTATCAGGTGAACGGCAGGCCCCTGCGCTTCTTCCACTTCTCGGGGTTCGACCCGCGCGTCCCGGGACGGCTGTCAAAGCACCAGGACCGGATCCAACTGGCGCGCCGGCCGGCCGTGGCGGAGCTGTGCGAGGCCTACTCGGCGGAGCTGCGCGCGAGCGGCTTCGGTGAAGCGGGTGCCTGGCCGTACTCGTGGGGGCGGCTCCCCGG
>DASZCV010000053.1:0-9180 GCA_035942755.1 Thermoleophilaceae bacterium | reverse complement strand
TCCTCCTTGACCCCGGCGATTGTTGAGAACTCATGCGCCACCCCCTCGATCCGGACGCTCGTGACCGCCGCGCCCGCGAGCGAGGACAGCAGCACGCGCCGCAGCGAGTTGCCGAAGGTGTAGCCGAAGCCGCGGTCGAGCGGCTCGATGGTGAACGTGCCGCGGCTGTCCCGCACGTTCTCGGCGGAGATCTGGGGGGTCTGGAACTCGATCATGGTGGTGTCCTTCGCGTTGGGAGTGCGCGCACGCCCGCAGCGGCGGCGGCGCGGCTTTGACGGCTACTTGGAGTAAAGCTCGACGATCAGCTGCTCTTGCACCGGCGCGGCGATCTCGTCGCGCTCGGGTGCCCGGAGCACCTTGGCGGTGAGTCCGTCGTGATCCGCCTGCAACCACGCCGGCACCACAGACACAAGCTCCGTGGCGTCACGGATCGTCTGGTCGCCATTGGATCCCGCCTTCAGCATGATCACGTCTTCCGGGCGCACCTGGTAGGACGGGATGTCGACCCGGCGGCCGTTCACGGTCCAATGGCCATGTCGGATCATCTGGCGGGACTGGCGGCGCGAGACCGCGAATCCGAGGCGCACGAGCACGTTGTCGAAGCGGGTCTCGAGCATTCTCAAGAGGTTCTCGCCGGTCACGCCCGGTTGCCGCGACGCGCGGGCGTAGTAGTTCCGGAACTGCTTCTCGAGCACGCCGTAGTAGCGGCGGGCCTTCTGCTTCTCGCGCAACTGAACACGGTACTCGGACTGCCGCGATCGGCCGCGCCCGTGGTCTCCGGGCGGATAGTTCCGACGCTCGATCCCGCACTTGTCGGTCAGGCAGCGCTCGCCCTTCAGAAAGAGCTTCTCGCCCTCCCGGCGGCACTGCTTGCACTGCGGGCTCGTATCGCGGGCCATCTCAGACCCTCCGGCGCTTGCGCGGACGGCAGCCGTTGTGCGCCTGAGGCGTGACGTCGCGAATCGTGGTGATCTCGAGGCCTGCAGCCTGCAGTGAGCGGATGGCCGTATCGCGTCCCGAGCCGGGTCCCTTCACGAACACCTCGACCTTCTCGAGGCCCTGCTCGATGCCCTTCTTGGCCGCGGCATCGGCGGTTACCTGAGCCGCAAAGGGGGTGGACTTGCGTGAGCCCTTGAAGCCGGCGCCACCGGCGGACTCCCACGCGATCACATTGCCCTCGCGATCAGTCAGCGAGACGATCGTGTTGTTGAAGCTCGTCTTGACGTGCGCCTGGCCGTAGGGAATGTTCTTCTTGACCTTGCGCCGGCCCCGCGGCCGTCCAGGTCTCTGCGCCGCCATCAGCGCTCCGCCTTTCCAGGAATCACTTGGACACCTTCTTCTTGCCTGCCACCTGCATCCGGCGGGGGCCCTTGCGGGTGCGCCCGTTGGTCTTGGTGCGCTGGCCGTTCACCGGCAGCCCGCGCCGGTGGCGCAACCCCCGGTAGGCACCGATCTCCATCAGGCGCTTCACGTTTTGGGAGCGCTCACGCCGGAGGTCGCCCTCGACGATCATCTCGTTGTCGATGACCTCGCGGAGCTTGATCACCTCGTTGTCGGTCAGGTCCTTGACGTAGGTGTCAGGGTCGACCCCGGCCTGCTCGAGCGCCTTGAGCGACTGCGATCGACCGATCCCGAAGATGTAGGTGAGACCGATCTCGACCCTCTTGTTGAGGGGAATGTTGACGCCTGAGATACGTGCCATATCGCTTACCTCAGTGGGGCACCCAGCCCCACTTCCTCATTTCGCCCTTCGACATCCAGTCTCAAGTCGATCAGCCTTGGCGCTGCTTGTGACGTGGGTTCTGGCAGATCACCAGGACCGCCCCGCCTCTGCGAATGACCTTGCACTTCTCGCACATGGGCTTGACCGAGGCTCGGACCTTCATGGCTCCGTGGATCTACCTTCCTTATAGAGAGAATGACCGCAATGCCCAGGAGACGGCAAAGCGCCAGCCAGAGAGATTAGCAAGACGCGTTCGGGAGCGACCGCTCAGGTGCCCGCGGCCGACGTGGCGGGCGCAGAGGCCGAGGGCCCGTTTCGGCCCGACCCCGTCTTCTCGTCCTCATCGTGCCAGGGGGTGAGGATGCGCGGCCCGTCTGCCGTGACGGCCACCGTGTGCTCGAAGTGGGCGGCAAGCGACCCGTCGTGCGAGTACACCGCCCAGTTGTCGGTGCCCATCCGCACCTCGTGGCCTCCCGCGTTCACCATCGGCTCGATGGCCAGCACCATGCCCTCCTCGAGCATCGGGCCGGTTCCCGGCCGTCCGTAGTTCGGGATCTGGGGATCCTCATGCATGTCCCGACCCACCCCGTGGCCGACCAGGGAGCGGATCACGGAGTAGCCGTCTGCCTCGACGCGCCCCTGCACGGCCGCGGATACGTCGCCCAGGCGGTTGCCGGCGCGGCACTGATCGACGGCTTGGAACAGCGCGGCCCGGGTGGTGGCAAG
The DNA here is from genome assembly GCA_035942755.1 of Thermoleophilaceae bacterium. Lineage (GTDB taxonomy): Bacteria > Actinomycetota > Thermoleophilia > Solirubrobacterales > Thermoleophilaceae > JAAYBF01. The sequence goes on along the minus strand of DASZCV010000053.1, from coordinate 6,731 downwards.
GAGGCCGCGGGCCACGGGGCTGACGGGGCCGATCGGCAGGGTCACCGCGGCGTCCGACACCCAGCCGTCCAGCAACACGCCGATGTCGATCGCGAGGATGTCGCCCCGGGTCAGGCTGTAGGGCCCCGGTATGCCGTGCACGACCATCGAGTTCGGTGAGGTACAGATCGATCCGGGATAGCCGCGGTAGCCCTTGAACACGGGCTCGGCGCCCTGGGACCTGATGAACCGCTCCGCCGCCTCGTCGAGCTGGCCAGTGGTCACGCCCGGGCGAGCCTTCGAGCGCAGGAGCCGGTGACAGCGCGCGAGGATGCGCCCGGACGCGGCAATCGCCTCGATCTCGTCGGGAGTCTTCTTGATGATCACCTAGAGCTCCTCTTCCAGGCGAAGCGTGGCAAGCGTTGCCCTGATGTGACCGTGGACCTCTTCGGGCGGCCTCGAGCCGTCGAAGCGGCGCAGCAGGCTCTGCCTGCCGTAGTAGTCGATGACGGGGCTCGTCTGATCGTGGAAGACGCGCAGCCGATGGCGCACGGTCTCCTCCTTGTCGTCCTCCCGCTGCACGAGGACCGAGCCGTCCTGATCACAGAAGCCGGGGTTCTTCGGAGGGTCGAGCTCCACGTGGTAGACGTGGCCGTTCTTCTCGCACATACGCCTCCCGGACAGCCGGCTGATGACCTCCTCGTCGGGCACCTCGATCGAGAGCGCGGCGGTGAGCCGCCTACCGAGCGACTCGAGCGCGCCGCCCAGCACCTCGGCCTGCTTGACCGTGCGCGGGAAGCCGTCCAGGACGAAGCCGTCCCGCGCATCCGCGCCGTCCACCCGCTCGACGATCACCCGGCCGATCAGGTCGTCAGGGACGAGGTCGCCCCTGTCCATGTACTCCTTGGCCTCGCGACCGAGCGGGGTACCCTCCTTGACGGCCGTGCGCAGGATGTCGCCCGTGGCGTAATAGGGCAGATCGAAGTCGGCCCGCAGCCGCTCTGCCTGCGTGCCCTTGCCCGCTCCGGGCGGGCCAAGCAGGATGAGGTTCAGCTCGCTCACAACTTGAGCAAGGCTATCGCGGCACGCAGGACGGCCTAGAACTACATGGGCTCGGCATCCATGCCTCGCCTTCGAGAGAGAAAAGCTTCGCCTTCCTCCGGCGGCGAGTCCCGGACGACCGATACGCGATCTCTACCGGAACCGTTGCCCACCCGGGACGGGTGTGCGACGGGACGGGCCTCCACCCGGGACGGGCGCCCGGGAGGATCGCGAAGCTATCCGACCGGGACTCACCGCAGGAACGGCGAAAGAGATTCTCTGCCGAAGGCGAGGCAGGATGCCGACCCGAGTAATTCCCCACCGTGCTGCGACAAACGCCGAAAGCTACTTGAGAAACCCCTCATAGTTGCGCATCATGAGCTGCGCCTCGAGCGGCTTCATCGTGTCGAGTGCCACGCCCACCACGATGAGGATCGACGTGCCGCCGAAGAAGAAGTTGGCGCTCGTCTGGTTGATGAGGATGGTCGGCAGCGCCGCGACTGCCGCGAGGTAGAGAGCGCCGGGGAACGTCAGGCGGGCGAGGATGCGGTCGAGGTACTCGGCTGTGGGCCTTCCGGGTCTCACCCCGGGTATGAACCCGGCGTGTTTCTTCAGGTTGTCCGCCTGCTCGACGGGGTTGAAGGTGACCGCCGTGTAGAAGTAGGTGAAGAGGATGATGAAGATCGACTCTCCGACGATGTAGGCCCACCCGTTGGGGTTGAAGAAGGCCGAGAAGTCGCGCGCCCAGCTGGCCTGCGAGAGTTCGCCGACCGTTGGCGGAAAGGCCATGAGCGAGGCGGCGAAGATCACGGGAATGACCCCCGCCATGTTCACGCGCAGGGGGAGGTAGGTGGAGCCCCCGCCGGACATCTTGCGCCCCACGACACGCTTTGCGTACTGCACGGGTATCCGCCGCTGGCCCTCCTGCATGAACACGATGAACACGATCACCGCGAGTCCGATGAACGGCATCATCACCTTGAAGACCTGATCCGGGCTCTGCCACCACTGGGTGACCCCGTTGGGGAGGCCGGAGACGATGCTGGCGAAGATCATCAGCGAGATGCCGTTGCCGATCCCGCGCTGGGTGATGAGCTCGCCGAACCACATGAGCAGCACGCAACCCGCCGTGAGCGTGGTCACGATCACGAAGACGCGTCCGAACGTGAAGTTGTCCACCACTTCGTTGCCACCGGTCGAGAAGGTGCGGAAGAGGAAGACGTAGCCGATCGACTGGCCGAAAGCCAGGCCCACGGTGAGGTAGCGGGTGTACTGCGTGATCTTCTGCTGACCCACCTCGCCCTCCTTGCGGAGCTTCTCGAGCTGGGGTACCACCACCGTCATCAGCTGCAGGATGATCGAGGCGGTGATGTAGGGCATGATCCCGAGCGCGAAGATCGCAAAGCGCTGCAGGCTGCCTCCCGAGAAGAGGTTGAGGAAGCCGAGCACGTTCGAGCCCGTGAAGTTCTCCGCGATGCTCTCGACGGCATCAACATTTATGCCGGGCGCCGGTATGTAGGCGCCCACGCGGTAGAGCAGCAGCATCGCGGCGGTGAACGCCAGCTTCTTCCGGATCTCAGGTACCCGGAAGGAGTTGAGAAAGGTCTGCAGCATCTGGCCTACTTAGGAGTCGAGCACCTGGACGCTGCCCCCGGCCGCCTCGATCCTCTCCCGCGCGGTGGCGGAGAAGGCGTGGGCGTGCACCGTGAGCGCCTTCGTGAGCTCCCCCTCGCCCAGCACCTTGACCGGCACCCCGGGTCGGGTGGCCAGGCCCTTGGCCTTGAGCGCGTCGGGGGTGACTTCCGCGCCCTTGTCGAAGCGACCCTCGAGGTCCTTCAGGTTCACGGGCTGCGTGTGGGTGCGGAACTTCTCGAAGGGCATCGACTTCTTCATGTGCGGGCCGCGCAGCTTGCGCATCCGCATCTGGATCGGGTTCTGCCCGCCCTCGAACCCGGCCCTGTCCTTGGCTCCGGCGCGGGAGCCGGCGCCCTTCTGGCCACGCCCCGAGGTCTTGCCCGATCCTGACCCCTCGCCGCGCCCGACGCGCTTGCGACGGTGGGTGGAGCCCTTGGCCGGCTTCAGGTTGTGCAGGCCGATCACGCGCTCCTCCTCAGCCATCCTTTACCTCCACGAGGTGGTGCACCGAATAGATCAGGCCCCGCACGACGTCGTCGTCGGGGCGCTCACACTGCCTTCCGATGCGCCCGAGCCCCAGCGTACGCAGCGAGTCGCGCTGCTTCTTCGAGGCCCCGTTGGGCGACTTCACCTGCTTGATGGTCAGCGTGGACATCAGGCGCTCTCCGATTCCCCGGTCGCGGCGGCCGGGACCGCCTCGGCTGCGGCATCCTCTGACTGCCTTCCGTTGGCGCGGTCGATGCCGAGCACTTGAGAGATGCTGAGGCCTCGCAGCTTCGCGACGTCCTCCGGCCGCCGCAGGGCCTCGAGGCCGGCCATCGTGGCCTTCACGAGGTTGATCGGGTTCTGGCTGCCGAGGGACTTCGACAGGACGTCGTGGATACCGGCGAGCTCGAGCACCGCACGAACGCCTCCGCCGGCGATCACGCCGGTACCGGGCGAGGCCGGCTTCAGAAGCACGCGCGAGGCGGAATGGACCCCGGTGACCTGGTGGGTGATCGTCGAGCCGTGCATCGGCACGTCGAAGAGGTTGCGGCGGGCGCGCTCGACGCCCTTCTGGATGGCCACCGGAACCTCGTTGGCCTTGCCGTAGCCGACGCCGACCTTCGATTTCTCGTCCCCCACCACCACGAGCGCGGTGAAGGAGAAACGCCGGCCGCCCTTGACGACCTTTGCGACGCGGTTGATCTCGACCACGCGCTCCTGAAGGTCGCTGTCGCGGCCGCGGCCGCCCTGATTCCTGTTGCTCTCTCTGGCCATTTGTCGTCCCGTCGAGGGTAGCTAGTGGTGGGTCCGGCCGGTCCTTGCCCGCATCAGAAGTCGAGCCCGGCCTCCCGGGCTCCTTCGGCGAGAGCCCTCACGCGTCCGTGGTACTTGTAGCCGCCGCGATCGAAGACGCAGCGCTGCACTCCGGCCGCCTTTGCGCGCTCGGCAATGGCGGCCCCGGCCTTGCCCGCCTGCTCCATCGAGGCGAGGTCGCGCAGGCCGGGCTCCGTCCAGCTCACGGCCGCCAGCGTGTGGCCGCGGTCGTCGTCGATCAGCTGCGCCATGACCCCACGGTTGGACCGGAAGACGGCGAGCCGTGGCCGCTCGGCGGTGCCCCGCACCCTTGCGCGCACACGGCGGCGGCGGCGCAGGCGGGTCGCCTGCTTGGTCTTGACGCTCATGCCCGCTTGCCCACCTTCCGGGCCACGAGCTCGCCCTTGTAGCGGATGCCCTTGCCCTTGTAGGGCTCTGGTGGGCGCTTCTTGCGGATCTGGGCCGCGATCTCGCCGACAGCCTGCTTGGAGATGCCCCTCACCACTACCTCGGTGGGAACCGGCACCTCGAACTCGATGCCCTCGGGAGCCTCCACCGCCACAGGGTGCGAGTAGCCCAGGGCGAGCTCGAGGTTGCGTCCCTTGAGCTGGGCCCGGTAGCCGACGCCCTGGATCTCGAGCCGCTTCTCGAAGCCCTCGGTAACGCCCTGCACCATGTTGGCGATCAGGCTGCGGGTCAGGCCGTGCAGCGCACGGTGCTCGCCCCGGTCGGAGGGGCGCGTGACCACGATCTCTCCGTTCTGCTGCTCCACGCCGAGATCGCGCCGCACCCGCTCCGAGAGCCGGCCTTTCGGGCCCTCCACTCGCACGAGCTCGGCCTCCACCTTGACTGTCACGCCTTCGGGCAGGGGAATCGGCTGCTTTCCGATACGGCTCATCGGTCACCAGACCTTGGCCACGAGCTCGCCGCCGACGCCGGCGCGGCGGGCGTCGTGGCCGGTCATGACGCCCTTGGACGTCGAGACGATCGTCGTTCCCATGCCGCCCTGGACCTTTGGCACCTGCCCTGCGCCGACGTACTCGCGGCGACCCGGCGTCGACACTCGCTTCATGCCGGAGATCACCGGCTTGCGGTCCTCCGTGTACTTGAGGGTGACTCGCAGGGCCCGCCCCACTCGCGCGGGTTCCACCGAGCAGCTCTCGACATAGCCCTGCTCGACGAGGATTCGCGCCAGCTCGGCCTTGAAGGTGGAGTGCGGCATGACGGCGGCATCGTGGTCGGCCTGGAGGGCGTTGCGGATCCGCGTCAGGAAATCGGCTATCGGGTCGGTCTGGCTCACGGGTCTACCAGCTGCTCTTGGTCATTCCGGGAATGTCGCCCTCGTGCGCATGCGTGCGCAGGCAGATGCGGCATAGGCCGAACTTGCGCATGTAGGCGCGCGGGCGACCGCACTTGCGGCAGCGGTTGTAGTTCCGGGTCTTGAACTTGGACGGGCGCGCCTGACGCACCCTCTGTGAGGTCTTTGCCATCTATCTCGGGGAAGGATCGGGCACGGATGCCTACTCCTTCGCACTCCTTTCCTTGGTCTCTTCCGCAGCGGAATCGCCCGGCTCACCCTCCGCGGGCTCCTCGGGCTTGGCGTAGGCGTCGGGATTCTCCTCCTTGAGCTGCTCGAGGGCCGCCTGCTCGGCCTCCGCCTTGGCGCGGGCCTCCTCCTGCCGGCGCTCCTCCTCTGCGTCGCCCTCTTCCTCGGGCTGGCCGGGGCGGCCGGCCTCCTGGAAGGGCATCCCCATCTCGAGCAGCAGGGCAAACGCCTCCTCGTCGGTCTTGGCGCTGGTGGTGATCGTCACGTCGAGGCCTCGCACCTGGTCGATCGCGTCATAGTCGATCTCCGGGAAGATGATCTGCTCGCGAATTCCCATGCTCCAGTTGCCGCGGCCGTCGAATGAACGCGGGTTCAGACCACGAAAGTCACGGATGCGCGGAATCGCCACGGACATCAGCCGATCGAGGAACTCGTACATCCGCGCCCGGCGCAGTGTCACCGAGAGGCCGACCGGCATCCCGTCGCGAAGCTTGAAGTTGGCGATCGACTTGCGGGCGGGGCGGACGTTCGGCTGCTGACCGGCGATGGTGGCCAGCTGCTCCCTGGCCGCATCGAGCATCTTCGAGTCCTGCTTGGCCTCCCCGACGCCCATGTTGAGCGTGACCTTCTCGACCCTCGGGACCTGCATAGGGTTCGAGTACCTGAACCGCCTCTCGAGCCGCGGCCTGATCTCTCGGTCGTAGCGCTCCTTGAGGCGGGGTGCCTGTGCCTTCGGGCTCTCGGTGGTGGCCTCCATCAGTCGATCTCCGTCCCCGACTTCTTGGCCACCCGCACGCGCCTGCCGTCCTCGCGCTTGATCGCCACACGGGTGGGCTGTCCCGACTTGGGATCGAGTAGCTGCACGTTGGATACGTGGATCGGCCCCTCGACCTCGATCACGCCGCCGATGTCCTGGGCGCGCTGGGTGTCCTGCAGCGTGCGGGGGCGCTGGTGGCGCTTCTGGATGCCAAGGCCCTCCACGTACACGCGCGACCGTCCGGGTTCGGTGCGGAGCACGCGCCCCGTCTTCCCGCGGTCCTTGCCCGAGATGACCTTGACCATGTCGTCCTTGCGGATTTTCATGAGGGCTTTTTCATGGATGCCGAATGCTTCGCAACCGGGGAAGGATTTGGCATGGATGCCGAATGCTTCGCCACCGGGGAAGGATTTGGCATGGATGCCGAATGCTTCGCCACCGGGGAAGGATTTGGCATGGATGCCGAATGCTTCG
>DASZCV010000052.1:0-3242 GCA_035942755.1 Thermoleophilaceae bacterium | reverse complement strand
CACCACGGGCGAGCCGGTCGAGACACTCCGAGCGCGCGCCGTCCTGCGCCAGCTCGCCGAGGCGGCCTGGAAGTGCGCGGACCCGGGCGTCCAGTACGACACCACGATCAACGACTGGCACACGTGCCCCAACTCGGGCCGGATCTCCACCGCCAACCCGTGCTCGGAGTACCTGCACGTCGACGACTCCGCCTGCAACCTCGCCTCGCTCAACCTCATGAAGTTCCGCCGCGAGGACGGCTCGTTGGACGTGGAGGCCTTCGAGCACGTCGTCGACGTGGTGATCCTGGCCCAGGAGATCGTGGTCGGCCCCTCTAGCTATCCGACGGAGCTGATCGGCAAGAACGCGCGCGACTTCCGCCAGCTGGGCATGGGCTACGCCAACCTCGGCGCGCTGCTGATGTCGAACGGCCTGCCCTACGACTCCGACGAGGGCCGCGCGATGGCGGGGGCGATCACGGCGCTCATGACCGGGCGCGCCTACCGCAGGTCGGCCGAGGTGGCCGCGGCGATGGGCCCGTACGCGCGCTTTGCCGAGAACCGCGACCCCCACCTGCACGTCATGCGCAAGCACCGCGCCGCCACCGAGGGCATCGACGCCTCGCTCACCGAGGAGCGGCTGCTGTCCGCCGCCAGGCGCGCGTGGGAGGAGGCGGTCGAGCTGGGAGAGGCCCATGGCTACCGCAACGCGCAGTCCGTGGTCATCGCACCCACCGGCACCATAAGTTTTTTGATGGATTGCGATACCACCGGCATTGAGCCCGACTTCTCGCTCGTCAAGTTCAAGGAGCTGGTGGGCGGCGGCCGGATGACGATCGTCAACCAGACCGTGCCGCTGGCACTCGAGACGCTCGGCTACTCGCGGGCGGAGATTGACCAGATCGTGGCGCACGTCGATCAGAACGCCACGATCGTCGGCGCCCCGGCGCTCAAGGAGGAGCACCTGCCGGTGTTCGACGTGGCGGTCGGCGAGCGTGCGATCTCGCACACCGGCCACGTGGCGATGATGGCCGCAGCGCAGCCGTTCATCTCGGGAGCCATCTCGAAGACCGTCAACCTTCCGGCCGAGGCCACGGTCGAGGACATCGCCGACACCTACATGCAGGGGTGGAAGCTCGGGCTCAAGGCGCTCGCGATCTACCGCGACGGGTCGAAGACGGCCCAGGCGCTCCGCACCGATGCCCAGGAGGAGAAGGGCGAGCCCGAGGTCGTGGCCGAGCCGAAGCCCGTTCGGCGGCGGATGCCGCGCGAGCGCGAGTCGATCACGCACAAGTTCTCGATCGCCGGACACGAGGGCTACATCACCGCCGGCAAGTACGAGGACGGCACGGTGGGCGAGATCTTCCTCACCGACATCGGCAAGGAGGGATCGACGCTGCGCGGCATGATGAACGCGTTCGCGACGTCGGTGTCGATCGCGCTGCAGTACGGCGTGCCGCTCGAGACGCGCGTTCGCAAGCTCTCCTACATGCGCTTCGACCCCGAGGGGATCACCACCAACCCGGAGATCCCGTTCGCCAAGTCGATGCCCGACTACATCATGCGCTGGCTGGCCTCGCGCTTCCTCGACGCGGACGTCCAGGAGGACCTCGGCATCCTCACGCCCGAGGTGCGCGCGCGCAAGGCGGCGCACGACGCTCTGATCCGGGGCGACACCGCGGCGCCGGCGCCGGCCGGCGGGAACGGCTCGAACGGGCACTCAGGCGAGGGCGGCACCAGCCAGCCCGGCACGACCCGCGCGGCCGCCGAGGCGATGACCGACGAGCCGCCCGTCACGCCCGCGAAGCTCGCGGGCCTGGACCTGGGACCCGCGTGCGCGCAGTGTGGCGGGATGATGCAGCGCACCGGCTCGTGCTACACCTGCTCGAGCTGCGGGAACAACACGGGGTGCGGATAGCAGGGAGGCGCCTCAGGCGAGCCCCGGCGGTTTGAGGGCGGCGCAGCGGAGGCCGACCTAGCGCCGATTCGTCGAGTGCATCTCCTGAGGTCAGGCGGTTCAAAGCGGCTCGGCACTGGCGGCTCGTGGCTACGCTTTGCGCTCTCCCGCTGTGTTGCCCCCACCTCAAATTCTCGGTTGCGACAGGTGGTGAGGGGCCGCTGCGCCCTCCCCCGCGCCGCGGCGGTCCTGGCTGCCGTGGTCGTCGCTCTCGCTGCCGCCGGCTGCGCGGGAGGCGACGACGGTGACACCCGCGGCCAGCGCACCGCGGGCACGCCGCCGGAGCGCGGAGCCGGAGTGAGCGGCACCTATGCAGACCGGGGCGCGGCCGCAGCGACGGACACCCCCGCCGAGCGCAAGGCGGTCCGACAAGCGGTCATCCGGCTGTTCCGGACGAACGATCCGCGCGTGATCTGTGAGCGCTCGCTGACGCCCCGGCTCTTCCGGCTGATCTTCGCCGGCCCGGCCGCCTGCCGGAGGGCGACCTCCGACGAGGAGGGCGAGGAGCCGCCCGAGCGCGTCGAGGTCTCGGACGTGGAGATAACCGGCAGGGGTGCCACAGCCCACACGAGGCTGATCGGAGGGGACACCGCCGGCGCGGAGGGCGTCCTCTCGCTCAAGAAGGATGAAAAGGGATGGCGGGCGGATGACTTCTCGGCTGCCTTCCTGCGCTCCAGCGTGTCGGCGAGCCTCGAGAACGAGCGCAAGATCCCGGCCGGCGTGAGCCGTTGCATCGATCGCCGCCTCACGGCGATGCCCGACGAGCGGTTCAAGCGCCTGGCGCTCGCGCTGATCGGACAGAGGCGCGAGGCAAACGCTCGGCTGTTGCGGCTGCTGTCCGAGTGCGAGCGGCGAAGGGGCGGCGTGCCCTCGGTACGCCGTGAGCTCGAGAAGAGCGTGGGAAAGACGCTGCGGCGAGCGGGCGCCGGTAGGAGCACGATCGCCTGCTCGCTTCGGAGGCTGCGCATGACCCTGCCCGACAGGCTCCTGATCGAGCTGGCCGCCGAGAAGGGCCGCCGCTCCAGGGCGCGGATCACGCGCGAGGTGGTGGCCGCGGCGCTCGCCTGCGGAGCCAGAAGACCGGGAGGACCGGGGGAGCTCAGCCCGGCTTGAGCAGGCCGCTCGTCGCCTGCGCCGAAGCGTCCGTGGCCTTGGACCGGGCCCCCGGCGAGGCGGCCGCTTCCGGCACCACGCGACCGGTGCTGTTCCAGTCACGGAAGGTGCCGCGGTAGAGCGCCTGCACCACCCACAGGAAGTAGACGCCGGCGGGAACCGCCAGCCAGCCGACGACGAGCCCGTGCAGGTC
>DASZCV010000051.1:0-6239 GCA_035942755.1 Thermoleophilaceae bacterium | reverse complement strand
TCCCACGGGCGAGTGAGAGGCGCGGTGCGCGCAGTGGGGCGAAGGCGTCGTTGGTCACCTCACCCGCCCACACGAGATCCCAGAGTGCCTCCTGGAGCTCGGCCGGGTCAGGCGCCGCGGGAGGAGCGGAGCCCGATCGCTGATCGGGCGAGCACCGCACCGATGTCATCAGGTCCGACCAGAACGCCGCTCCCGCGGTCAGCCGCTCCCGCAGCGCGTCATGCAGCGGCAGCTCGGGCCGCTTCCCCTTGTGGGCGGGCGGGCCCAGCCAGCGGGCGTCCTCGCGGAACATGAGCGCGACCCTGCCCGAGCTACGTCCGAGCGACCCCGCCCCCACCCACACGAGCTAGCCCGCGGCGCAGAGCTGGTCGATCCACGCAGGGGAGTAGGCGCCCGCGCGCCGCGGCAGGACGTCCCGCTCCCAGACCTCGGGAGCGAGCGTTAGGCCCTGGAGGCCAACGAGCACCTCGCGCAGGCGATCGACTCCCGCACCCCCCGGGGGCGAGCCATCCACGCCCTGCCAGCTCGGGAGAAAACGCGCCAGCGCACGTTGCTCAGCGGGCTCGACCTCCTTGCGAAGGCTGGCGAGCGACGCTCTGCGTAGGCGGCGCAGCACATCGGTGTCGCACCACTCCCGCTCGGTGCCGCCCGGGCGCAGCTCGCCCCGCACGACGCCTCCCTCACGCTCGATCTCACGCAGGATCGGGCCGGCGTCGGTTCCATACCGTGCCGACAGCTCGCCCGTGGCAAACGGGCCGTGCGTTCGGGCGTAACGCCGCACGATCCGCGCGAGAGCATCCTCGACCTCTCCGAGGAAGGCCTCGGGCAGCCCGCCTGGCGGCACGGCGCCGAAGGCGTCGCGGAAGAGCCCGGCGTCCTCGGCTGCCACGTAGCGCCGCTCGCCACCGATCCTCATCTGCACCGCGCGCCGCTCCGTCTCGAGCTCTGCGAGCATCCGCTCGGCCGACACCTCGCCGAGGCAGCGGTCCTGCGCCTCCTTCACCGTGAGGTCGCCCACCGCTCGCAGCACGTCGTGCAGCGAGTCGGAGTTGGCCGCCCTCGTCCGGTCGCTTCGCCGCTGGAGATCGGCCTCCACCTCCTCGAGGGCAGCGCGATCGATCAGCTCGCGCAGCTCCTCTTGGCCGAGCAGCTCGCGCAGCAGGTCGCGGTCGAGCGACAGGGCCGCCGCGCGCCGCTCGGCGTTGGGCGTGTCGCCCTCGTACATGTACGTGGCCACGTAGTCGAAGAGCAGCGAAGAGGCAAAGGGAGAGGCCCTCTGGGTCTCGGCCTCCACCAGCGAGAGCTCGCGCGTGTGCAGGCCTCGCAGCAGCTCCTGCAGGCCCGGCACGTCCAGCACGTCGCGCAGGCACTCGCGGTAGGTCTCGAGCACGATCGGGAACTGGCCGTAGCCCTTGGCCACCTCGAGCAGCGATTGCGCCTTCAGGCGCTGCTGCCACAACGGCGTGCGCCTGCCCGGGTAGGCCCGCGGCAGCAGCAGCGCGCGGGCGGCGTTCTCCCGGAAGCGCGCCCCGTACAGGGCACTCGACGAGAGCTCGCGCACCACCATGTCCTCGACCGCGTCGGGATCCACCAGCACGAGCTCGGCTCCGGGGGGCCCTGAGTCTCCGTGGGAGTCGACGTCTGGCAGGTGCACGATTATCCCGTCGTCCGACCAGATCGCGTCGGACTCGAGGCCGAACTCGTCGCGGATGCGGGCCGACAGGGCAAGCCCCCAGGCCGCATGCACACGGCCGCCGAAGGGTGAGAGCACGCACAGCCGCCAGTCGCCGATCTCGTCACGGAAGCGCTCCACCACGATCGTGCGATCGGACGGTACGACACGGGTGGCCTCCCGCTGCTCGCGCAGGTAGCTCACGAGGTTGCCGGCCGCCCGCTCGTCGAGGTCGTAGTCCGCCGCGAGCTCCGCGGGCTGGCGGTCGACCGCCCAGCGCGAGAACTCGCCGATCGCCCTCCCCAGCTCGACGGGCCTGCCCACGCCGTCCCCGCGCCAGAACGGGATCGCGCCCGGCGCGCCCGGCGCCGGGGTCACGATCACGCGGTCGCGGGTGATCTCCTCGATGCGCCAGGTGGAGGCCCCGAGCAGGAAGGTCTGACCCGGGCGCGCCTCATAGACCATCTCCTCGTCGAGCTCTCCCACCCGGCGCCCGTCGGGCAGGTGCACGCCGTAGAGCCCGCGATCGGGGATCGTGCCGGCGTTGGTCACCGCCAGCTGAAGGGCGCCGCGGCGGGCCCTGATCGTGTCCTGCACCCTGTCCCAGACGATCCGGGGGCGTAGCTCGGCGAACTCGTCGGATGGGTAGCGGCCGTCGAGCATGTCGAGCACGCTGTCCAGCAGCTCGCGCGACAGCTCGGCATAGGGGTAGGCCCTCCGCACGAGCTCGTGCAGCTCTGGAACCGCCCAGTCATCACCGGTGGCCACCATGGCCACGACCTGCTGGGCGAGCACGTCGAGCGGATTGCGCGGCACCACGGTGGACTCGATCTCGCCCGAGTGCATCCGCTTGGCGACCACGGCGCACTCGAGCAGGTCCGCCCGGAACTTGGGGAAGATGCGCCCCTTGGAGACGTCGCCCACGTTGTGCCCGGCTCGGCCGATGCGCTGGAGCCCCGCGGTCACCGACTTCGGCGACTCCACCTGCACCACGAGATCGACGGCCCCCATGTCGATCCCCAGCTCGAGCGAGGAGGTGGCCACCAGGCACGGCAGCTCGCCGGACTTCAGCAGGTCCTCGACCACGAGGCGCTCCTCGCGGGCCAGCGAGCCGTGATGAGCCCTCGCGATGGTGATGGCGTCGGTGCGGTGCTCGCCGGATCGCCGATCGGACTCCGCTCCTCCCGCGGGGCGATCCCGCTGCGCTCCTCCCGCGGTCTCCGCGCCGCTGCGGTCTGCCGCCAGCTCGTTCAGGCGCATCGCCAGGCGCTCGGCGCCGCGGCGGGCGTTCACGAAGATGATCGTGGAGCGGTGGCTCTGCACGAGGTCGAGCAACTCGGGATAGATGGCGGGCCAGATCGAGCGGCGGGTGGCGGAGCTGTCCTCGACCGACTCGAGCGCCTCCGGCGCCACTCCGCCCTGTGGCTCGCGCATGTCCTCAACCGGCACGTGGATCTCGAGGTCGAGCGGCTTGCGCACGCCCGTGTCCACCACCCGGCACGCCCGCCCGGCGCCCACGAGGAAGCGCCCGACCTCCTCGAGCGGCCGCTGGGTGGCCGACAGCCCGATCCGCTGGACCGGGTGCTCCGAGAGGTGCTCCAGGCGCTCGAGCGTGAGCGCCAGATGTGCGCCGCGCTTCGTGCGCGCCACCGCGTGGATCTCGTCGACGATCGCCCACTCCACGCCGGTGAGGATCTCCCGCGCCCTCGAGGTGAGCATCAGGTAGAGCGACTCGGGCGTCGTGATCAGCACGTCCGGCGGCTTGCGCAGCATCGCCTGACGCTCCTTCTGGGGCGTGTCACCGGTGCGGATGGCCACGGTGATATCGCCGCCGATTCCCGTCAGCGGCGCGCGGAGGTTCTTCTCGACGTCGTAGGAAAGTGCCTTGAGCGGCGAGATGTAGACCAGTCGAGTGTGTCGCTCGCCCTCCGGAAGCGGGTTGGCGGCCAGCCGGTCGAGCCCCCAGAGGAACGCGGCAAGCGTCTTTCCCGATCCCGTGGGAGCGGACACCAGCACGTGCTCGCCGCCGGCGATGGCAGGCCAGGCCTTGACCTGGGCCTCGGTGGGGCGCTCGAAGGAGCGGTTGAACCAGTCACGGACCTGCCCCGTGAAGGAGAGGAGGGGATCTGGGCTCATGCGACACGCCAGCGTACCGCCCGCGAAGATGTCCGCGGTGCGCCCGTTTGCCTTTGCCATCGCCCTCTGCCTCGGTGCGCTCGCGGTGGCGGGGTGCGGCGAAGACGAGACCGCCGAGGAGCCGCGCCTCCGCGGCGCGGCGCCCGGGAAGACCACCCAGACGGTCGTGGCCGCCCTCGGGGACTCGATCACCGCCGGCTCGCCGGCGTGGGACCCGGATCCGGGTGCTCGTCGCCCCATCGGTGAGGCCGTCGACCCGGAGAGCCAGTACGGGTACTGGGCCCAGCTGCGATTGAGGGACACGAGGTTTCGCAACTGCGGCGTCCCCGGCGAGCGCACGGACGAGATCGCCCGGCGGTTGCAGCGGTGCGCGAAGGGGGCGGACGTCCTGCTGATCCAGGGCGGGATCAACGACATCGCCCAGATGCGCGAGGTCGCATCCGCCGCCGGTGATCTCCGCGCAATGGTCAGGCGCGGGAAAAGCCTAGGGTTGCGAGTGGCGCTCGTGGAGGTGCTCCCCTGGAACAACGGCTACCCCGCGGCCGCCACAGCCATCCGCAGGCTCAACCGGCTGATCGGCCGAATCGGCCGCGAGGAGAACGCCCCGGTGCTTCCCTGGTACCGGCGACTCGAGGACCCGCGCGCGCCCGGTCGCATGAAGCGCGAGTGGACCGCCGACGGCGATCACCCTTCGGTCAAGGGCTACCGGCGCCTCGCCGAAGTGGTCACGCTCCCCTGATCGGCCACTCTCCGCGCGCGCTCGAGCACCGCGTCGGTCATCTCCGCCGTCAACCGGCCGGTGAAGGTGTTCTGCTGGCTGGGGTGATAGCACCCGAGCAGCAGACGGCCGTGGGGCAGCTCGTGCTCAGCCGCGTGGCCGAAGCGCGGGCGCGGGCGGGCGCCGGGGTCGAGCAGCCTCAGCGCGGCGTCCCAGGCGAACCCGCCGAGGCAGACGATCACCTTCACCTCGGGTAACAGCTCGAGCTCCTCTGCCGCGTAGGGAAGGCAGTTGTCGCGTTCGGCGGGCAGCGGCTTGTTCGCGGGCGGAGCACACCGCACGGCGGCCGCCAGCCACGCTCCCTCGAGGCGGAGGCCATCGCCGCGGTGCACCGACTGTGGCTGGTTTGCGAACCCCGTCCGGTGAAGCGCCGCGAACAGCCAGTCACCCGAGCGGTCCCCGGTGAAGATGCGACCGGTGCGGTTGCCGCCGTGGGCAGCGGGTGCGAGGCCGAGCACGTAGACACGCGCGGCGGGATCGCCGAGGCCCGAGATCGGCCTGCCCCAGTACTCCTCGTCGCGGAAGGCGGCCCGCTTCTCGCGCGCCACGCGCTCGCGCCATTCCACCAGCCGTGGGCAGCGGCGGCAGACCTGCACCCGCCGCTCGAGAGCCCCTAGGCCTTCAGCTTGCGCCCGCTGGTGAACAGCCATTGCGCCCACAGGTAAGCCGGCAGCGCCAGTGCGGCGGTGACGCCGAGCGACAGCCCGACGCTCACATCGCTCTCGCCGAGAAACCCGAACCGGATGGCTTGCACGAGATAGAAGAGGGGGTTGAAGTGGGAGATCTCCTCCCACGGCGAGGGCAGTAGATCGATCGAGTAGAAGACGCCGCCGACGAAGGCCAGCGGCAGGATCACGATGTTCGCGATGAAGGTGGTGTGGTCCCAGCTGTCCGCGAAGATGCCCACCACCGTGCCGAGCGAGGCGAACAGAACCAGCCCGAGCGACACGGCGGCGATGAGAGCGGCCGGCTGCTCCACCGGCACGGCGATCAGCGCGACGGCGAGCAGGAACAGCGCCAGCCCGATCGCGAAGGCGCGGTAAAGGCCTCCGATCAGGAACCCGAGGGTCATCTGCCACGGGTGCATCGGCGAGGACAGGATGTCGTTCAGGTAGCGGTCATACCGCGCCTGGAAGATCGTGGAGGCGTTGTTGGCATAGGCGGCCTGCACCATCGCCATCGTGATCAGCCCCGGCACGATGAAGACGTCGTACTCGACCGTGCCCACGTTCCTGATCCTGTCTCCGAGCGAGAGCCCGAAGACGATGATGAAGAGGATGGACGACACCACGGGGGCCAGGATCGTCTGGGTCCAGAGCTTCGACACACGCAGCGTCTCGCGCCGCGCCAGCCACAGCAGCCCGCGGTTGCCGGTCAACCGGCCATCGCCTTCACGTAGACGCCCTGGAGGGTGTCGGCGCCGAAGTGCCGACGCAGGCCGTCGGCGGAGTCGCGCGCGATCAGCCGCCCGCGGCGGATGAGCGCTATCTCCTCGCAGAGCGCCTCGGCCTCCTCCAGGTAGTGCGTGGTCAGCAGGATCGTCGTCCCGTCGGCGTGCAGCCTCCGGATCGTCGACCAAAGCTCCTGGCGGAGCTCGAAGTCGACCCCGGCGGTGGGCTCGTCGAGAATGATCAGGCGGGGCCGGTGCATGAG
>DASZCV010000050.1:0-1627 GCA_035942755.1 Thermoleophilaceae bacterium | reverse complement strand
GTTCCGAACTTCGAGTCGCAGAACGAGTACCTGCCGGTGCTTCCCGCTTTTGAGTTCGGCACCCGCTTCTTTCTCGACACCTTCGCCGAGATCGGCACGTCGCTCCCGGTCCATTCGGTCGGCCACCCGCCGGGGCTCCTCGTGGCCCTCGACGCGCTCGACATCACCTCGGCCCCGGCCATGGCAGCCCTCACCATCGTTTCGGGAGTGCTGAGCGTCCCGCTCGTCTACCTGGTCGGACGCCGCCTTCTGTATGAGAGCCAGGCCCGGGCAGCCACGCTGCTCTACGCGTTCGCGCCGTCGGCCGTGCTGCACGGGGTCACGTCCGCCGACGCCCTGTTCGCGACCCTCGCCCTGCTGGCGATCGTGGCACTGGTGGCCCGCAGGGCGATCGCGCGCTCGCTGGGCCCCCTTGCGCTCGGCGTAGCCTCGTTCTTCTCATATGCCAACCTGGCGGTTGGCGCTGTCGCAGCGCTGGTGGTGCTGCGCCGCGATGGGGTGCGTCCGGCGCTCCTGCTCTGCGCCTCCTGTGGTGCCGGGCTGCTCGCCCTCTACGGGCTCCTGCACCTCACCACCGGCTTCGATCCCGTTGGCGCGGTACGCTCGGCCGAAATCGTCTACCGCGAAGGCGTGGCCGCCGGCCGCCCGTACGGTTTCTGGGTGTTCGGCTCGCCCGTGGCCTTCCTGATCGCGGCCGGCCTGCCACTTGCCTGGCTGGCGCTGCGCGCGCTCGCGCAGCGTGAAGCCGTAGCGGTGGGCCTCTTCACGGTGGTGGCCTTCTCGGCGGTGCTTGGTTTCACGAAGGCCGAGACCGAACGCATCTATCTCTTTCTTGTGCCCCTGCTCTGCCTGGCCGCGGCGACCGCCCTTCCGAGACGTCACCTGCCCATGGTGCTCGGAGCGCTGGCCCTCCAGGCGATCACGACCGAGCTGCTCTTCGAGACGATCTGGTGACGATCGCACTGGTAACCGGGGGTGCCGGCTTCGTGGGCTCACACCTCGTGGACGTCCTGCTGGCGGCCGGTGAACGCGTTCGGATCCTCGACAACCTCGACCCGCTCGCTCACCCCGGCGGCGAGCCGCCAAAGCATCTTTCTCGCGACGCGGAGCTCGTGCGTGGCGACCTGCGTGATCGTGACCTCGTCGACCGGACGCTCAAGGGCGTGGATCGTGTCTACCACCTCGCCGGCGTGGTCGGCAACGGCGAATCCATGGTGCACGTGCGAAAAGCCGTGGACGTGAACGCCGGCGGTACCGCCACGCTGCTGGAAGCCGTGATGGAGCGACGCGACCAGATCCGGCGGCTCGTCCTGGCCTCCTCGATGGTCGTGTACGGAGAAGGGTCCTACCGTTGCCCGGAGCACGGTCAGGCAGCACCGCCGCTGCGCGAGCCCGCGCAGCTTCGCCGCCGCCAGTGGGAGCCCGTCTGCCCCACATGCCAACGAGCGCTCGAGCCGACGCCGACAGCGGAGGACGCACCGCTGCGGCCCTCGAGCGTCTACGGCATCACGAAGCGCGACCAGGAGGAGCTGGCGCTGGTGCTCGGGCGCGCCTACGGAATAGAGGCCGTCGCATTGCGCTACCTGAACACCTACGGGCCGCGCCAGGCGCTCGGCAACCCCTACAC
>DASZCV010000049.1:0-8220 GCA_035942755.1 Thermoleophilaceae bacterium | reverse complement strand
GGCCGAAGATGCCCTCCTGAATGAGGTCGATCAGCGGCAGGTCATTGCCCTGATACTTCTTCGCAATCGCCACCACGAGGCGCAGGTTGGAGTTGATCATGCGCTCCTTGGCCTCGAGGTCTCCCTGTTCGATGAGGCCGGCGAGCTCCACCTCCTCCTCCCTCGTGAGCAGCGGGTACTGGCGGATGTCTCGTAGGAAGAGCGCGAGGGCGTCGCCCGTGACCCCCGCCATCGCCTCGTTGTCGTAGCTGGTCTCCTCGTCGGCGTCACCGCGGCAGCAGTCGTCCGTCACAGCGAGGCTTCGTGAGTCCAGCTCGTCGCTGACCTCGTCCGCCGCCTCGTCATCGAGTTCGAGGTCATGGACCAATCCGCTCAGCTCCGAAAGGTTCACGCAGCCCTGCTCCTCCCAACGGCTGAGCATCGGCTCGAGCCGCATTCTGGTCTCCTCTTGCATTCACCGCAATATTTCCGGAAGGCCCACACCCAAACCGCCCTAACGCGCCCGTTGGCCCAACGAAGCTCGGCCTTCGGGCCGCTGAAGGCCCAGCCGGCGGGCCACCTCGAGCGCGTTCCGGGGGGCGAACTCCTCCCAGTCGTTGTTGAAGTAGGCGAATACCTCGATCCGCCGAGACCACTCCTCCAGTCGCTTCGCCCAACGCGCCAGCTCGGCCTTCGAGTAGTTGCCCCGCCGGCCGGCCGCCCCGTAGTGAAAGCGCACGAGCGTGAAGTCCGCGGTGAGCTCGTAGGTCTGAAACGGACGGTCGGGACGGTCGCCGATCACGAGCGCGACTCCCTGGTCCCGGAGCTGGGAGTAGACGTCGTCGGCGAACCAGCTCGGATGGCGGAACTCAAAGCAGTGGCGCCCCGGCGGCAGCCGTGCGAGCGCGCCCTCCAGCCGCTCGTCGTCGCGCTCGAAGCGGGCTGGCAGCTGCCACACAACCGGGCCGAGCCGGCCCGCGAGGACGAGCGGCTCGATCCGCTCGTAGAAGCGCTCCACCCCGTCGCCCATGTCTCGCAGGCGCTTCATGTGGGTCAGGTACTGACTCGCCTTGACGGCGAATACGAACTCCGGAGGAGTCTGCTCCACCCATCGCTCTACCGCGGGGCGGGAGGCCAGACGGTAGAAGGTGGAGTTGACCTCTACCGTGCCGAAGAGCTCCGCATAGCGCTCCAGCCAGCGCGCCTTCGGCAAGCCGGCGGGGTAGAGGCCACCTCGCCAGGAGTCGTAGTTCCAACCCGAGCAGCCCACGTGCACCGCGTGCCCTGCCATGTATCTCCGGTACCAAGGAGGCATGGTGCGGAAACCACCAGTGTGCGCGCCAATTTGGTTTGTGTGCGCGCCCATTTGGTTTGCGGATCACCCGTTCGGAGAGTCCAGGCCGCTCACGAACGACGGGACGAGAGGAGGAGCACATGGATCAGCCAAGTACTGCCCAGACCGGGGGAGGTCCAGCCGGTCAGCAGGTGAAGGAGGGGGCCCAGGAGATGGGCCGCCAGGCAGCCGAGAAGGGCCGCGAGGCAGCCGGCGCCGCTCGGGGGCGGGCTCGCGAACAGGTCGACCAGCGGTCGACCCAGGCCGGCGAGCAGCTCAGCGCGCTGGCGGGCGACACCCGTACGGTGGGCGAGGAGCTGAGAAAGCAGGGCAAGGAGCAGCCGGCCAAGATCGCCGAGCAGGCCGCGGATCGCGTGGAGCGCGTCGGCGGCTACCTGCGTGACTCAGACGCCGACCGGATCCTGCGGGACGTCGAGGACTTCGGCCGCAAGCAGCCGCTCGCTGTGGTTGCGGGCGGCTTCGCGATCGGGCTGCTCGCCTCGCGGTTCCTGAAGGCCTCGAGTGCCGATCGCTACCGCACGGCGAGCAGCGGACCCGGCGACATGACGCCCGGCTACACGGCGGACGGACGCTCGGTCTACGGCAACGGCGGTCAGCTGGCGGGCTCTGAAGGGACCGGCGAGGGCATCGGCGCCGGCACGGGCACCCGTCCAACCGGCCTGCCCGCGCACCAGTAGGTGACTGGGATGGCAACGACCGACGACCGCTCGACCGCGGACCTACTGAAGAGGCTCTCCGACCAGACGGTGACACTGGTCCGCCAGGAGCTCGAGCTCGCGAAGGCGGAGGTCACTGAGAAGGGCAAGCAGGCCGGCCTGGGCGCCGGGATTCTCGGCGGCGCCGGACTCTTCGGACTGCTCGCCCTGGGCGCTCTCACCGCATGCCTGGTGATGGCGCTCGACACGGGCATGGAGGCCTGGCTGGCCGCGCTCATCGTGGCGGCGGTATATGGCGCCATCGCTGCGGTGCTTGCGCTGACAGGAAAGAACAAGGTCCGGGAGGCGGCCCCCGCCGTGCCGGAGGAGACACTCGAAACAGTGAAGGAGGACGTCGAATGGGCCAAGACACAGAAGCAATCCGCCGTCAGATAGAGGAGACGCGGGACGACATGTCCGAGACGGTTGACGCGCTCGGAAGCAAGGCTGACGTGAAGGGCAGGGCAAAGGGGGCGATCCAGGACCGCCGCGACGCCGTGGTCGGCAAGCTCAGCGGTGCCGGGGGCCGCGTGAGCGACTCGACCCCCAGTGGCACGCATGTCAAGGAAGGAGCCCAGCGGGCCGCGAGCACCGCCCAGGAGAACCCGCTGGGTCTCGGCATCGGCGCGATCGCCGCCGGGTTCCTGGCGGGCATGTTGATCCCGTCCACGCGGATCGAGAACGAGCGGATCGGCCCGATGGCCGACGAGGTGAAGGACCGGGCTCGCGACGCCGGTCAACAGGCGCTCGAGCATGGCAAGGAGGCGGCCCAGGAGGTTGCCCAGAGTGCGACCGAGCAGGTTCAGGAGGTGGCGCAATCCACTTCCGAGCAGGCGAAGGACGCTGCAAGGAGCACGGCGCAGGAGGCCGGCGACGCCGCCCGCCAGCAGGCGGGCGAAGCCTCGCGCTGAGCCGTCGCTCGTGGGCGGGCGCCTCAGGCGCGCCGCCCACGAGCTGCGCCGGACGCCTGGCACTCAGGCACGCGGGCGCCCGCCGGGCCGTTTGCCACGCACGCTGTGGGGTAACCGGACAACGTGCGAGTCGTGATCATCGGCGCCACCGGAAACGTCGGCACGAGCCTGATACGGGCGCTCGGCTCCGAGGAGTCGGTGACTTCGGTCGTGGGCGTGGCCCGGCGCGCGCCCGACATCCGGTTGCCCAAGACCACCTGGGAGATCGCGGACGTCGTGCACTCCGACCTGGTGCCCCTCATGCGCGGCGCCGATGCGGTCGTTCACCTCGCATGGCTGATCCAGCCCTCGCGCGACAAGGAGACGCTCGCCCAGGTGAACGTGGAAGGCAGCTCGCGGGTCTTTCGTGCGGCCGTGGCCGCGGAGGTCCCGGCCCTGGTGTACGCCTCGTCGGTCGGCGCCTACTCGCCGGGCCCCAAGGACCGCAAGGTCGATGAGAGCTGGCCCACGGAAGGGATCCAGTCGAACTACTACTCGCGGCACAAGGCGGAGGTCGAGCGCCGGCTGGACGGGATCGAGCGCGATGCGCCGCGAATGCGGGTGGTGCGCCTGCGGCCCGGTCTGATCTTCAAGCGGGACGCCGCCGCCGGCATTCGCAGGCTCTTCGCGGGCCCATTCCTTCCGAGTCCGCTGGTGCGTCCGGACCTGATTCCGATCGTGCCCCATACCGAGCGGCTCGTCTTCCAGGCGGTGCACTCGTACTGCGTCGGCGAGGCCTATCGGCTGGCGGTCATCAACGGCGAGGTCCACGGTGCGTTCAACATCGCCGCCGAGCCCGTGCTCGACCCGCGTGAGCTGGGAAGGATCCTCCGCGCCAGGCCAGTGAGAGTTCCTCCCAGGGTCCTGCGCGCCGCGGCACGGATGGCCTGGCTCGCGCGCGCGCAGCCCACTGACCCCTCGTGGGTCGACCTGGCGCTCGGGGTCCCCCTGCTCGACACCACCCGGGCTCGCAAGGAGCTCGGCTGGACTCCGAAGTACGGCGCCGACGAGGCTCTCGCCGAGCTCCTCGAGGGGATTCGCGAGGGCGCGGGCTTCGGCACTCCGCCGCTAGCGCGGGATACCGGCGGAGCACTGCGCATCCGGGAGTTGCTGACGGGCGTCGGCGCCCGACAGTGAGCAAGGACGACTGACCGGAAGGAAGCCGCCGGACGGCTCCCCGGATGGCTCCCCCGGACCAGCGTCCCAGCGGGTGATCGGGGACTGCTATACAGCGAACATCGTTCGAGCATGACGCTACTCACGGTGGAATCGAGTCGGATGCTGCCGAGGTGGGCAGCCGGCAGGGTCAGAGCTCAGCCGGGAGCTGAGCGCCCCTGGACGCGCATCCTCAAGCGCTCGGTGCCTGGCGGCTCGTCGCATAGCTCCACTGCCACCTGATCGGAGAGCCGTTCGATGACGGCCCCGATGACCGGCAGCTCGCTCTCCTGCACGAGGGCGCGTGCGCCGTCCGCGGCGAAAGGTCCGATACTCAGTTCGAAGCCCGCGTCCAGGCGCTCCAGCGTCAGATGGACGCGGTGGCCGGCGAGGTAGCGGGGCGCGTGGCGCGCCGCCAGCTCCACCGCCAAGAGTGACTCTACGAGGCGGTCACTCGGCATGTCCGTTTGGGCCCCGATCACGGCCACGAGACGCCGGGCTATCCGTTCCGCCGGCGCTGCGTCCGGAGGTGCGTTTCCGTTCACGCTGAGCTGCGTTGGGCCCATGGGCAGGCACATCACGAGCTCCACCCCACCCGCCTCACGGGGACGGAGCTCCACCTCTCTCGCGATGCCTTCGATCATCGCGAGGCCGAAGCTGGACCGGCTCTCAGTGCTCCGGGTGACGGGCATGCCGGGACCGCGATCGCGGACCGAGACGACCATCTCCGAGTGACTCGGCTGCAGGCTGACCTCGATGGTGCCGGCCTCCCCCGCGTAAGCGTGCTCCACGGCGTTCGCGCACGCCTCGGTGACAGCCAGCTCGGCGTCCTCTAGAGCATCAGGGTCGGCCTGCACTGCCTTGCCGAGGGCACGCAGGGCCTGACGCACCACAGGAAGGCTCGCCGAGTCGCCCGGGAGGCGCAGATCGAGCTGTGTCTGCCGGATGTCGATCGCGATGTCGATCATGAGCTTGCACTGCCGACCCGCGGGTCGCAGGCCCGCCTGCCGTGAGGCCGGCGGAGTCCCTGTCTTGCTCTATCCGGTTGGCTTCCCCTCTCTCTACGGAGCCGAACTTCTCACCCGAATCAGTACCCGGTTGACGGGACCGCCCGCTTTTCTTTTCGCTCCCGCCTACGCGACCTTCGCTACCCGCGGCCGCGTCCGCCAAACCCGCCAAGCCCGCTCCGAGACATCCACGCCGCAGGCCGGCGAAGCGGCTCGGGCGCGGGGATCCGGTTTACGGGAAGCGCCGATCGGCAAGGGGAGAGATCAGAATGCCCGAAGCGAGCCAAGCAGAGGTCACGGGCGCCCACTGCCCCCACTGCCACCTCCTCGTGGAGGCCCGCGCCACCGGCCCGTGGCCGCCGGCACCCGTGCGCTGCCCGCACTGCAAGCTTCTGATCGGCGCCGGCCGCTCCCAGGCCCGGCCCTCCGGCGAGCCCGGCGCCAAGGGCACGGCGGCGGGCATCTTCAGCCGCCAGGCCAAGCGCGACGACGGGCACGTCGGCTCCTCCCCCGAGCATGTCCTCGAGGCGATTCGCGGAGTGGCCGAGGACGTCGGGGAGCGTCCCGAGCGGCTGCTGATGGTCGACTACCAGCAGCTCGCGGCGGCGGACCCGCGGATCCCCCCGCTGCGCGACGTGTTCGCCGCCTTCGGAAGCTGGAAGCGGGCGCGGCGACAAGCCGCCGAGACCGTGCCCGAGAGTCGTTAGAGCGAGGCGAAAAGGGGTATCCCTTCAGGAGACCCGAAAAGAGAGAGAGCACCACGCCAATGAGCATCATCGACAAGATCACAGGCAAGGCCAAGCAGGCGATCGGCGACGTGGCGGGCGATCGGTCGCTTCGCCGCCAGGGCAAGAAGGAAGAGGCCAAGGGCGAGGCCAAGGAGCGCCTCGACCGCGCTCAGGACAGCGCCGATCGGGAGGCCGACCGCGTGGCCGATCTCGAGCGCAAGACCTGAGCACCGCGGCGACGCCCGCGGGAAGCTCCGACGAGGGGGCGGGGCCCGCGGACGCCACCCCGTTCATCCCCGCATCCACCGACGGGCCACGGTCCCTCGCGCTGCTCCGCGAGGCTGCCGGCGGTTGCCGCGGCTGCCATCTGTGGCGGCCCGCCACGCAGACGGTCTTCGGTGAGGGGCCAGAGGGTGCCCGGCTCGTGCTGGTTGGAGAGCAGCCGGGTGATCGCGAGGACGTCGAGGGCAGGCCGTTCGTGGGACCGGCGGGGCGTGAGCTCGACCGCGGCCTGGTCTCGGCCGGCATCGACCGCGGGGAGGTCTACGTGACCAACGTGGTCAAGCACTTCAAGTTCGAGGAGCGCGGCAAGCGCCGGATCCACCAGACGCCCCGCCAGATCGAGATCAAGGCCTGCAGGCCGTGGCTCGACGAGGAGATCGACTTGCTGGCCCCGGAGGGGGTCGTGGCACTCGGAGCCGTGGCGGCGAAGGCGCTGTTCGGGCCCTCCTTCCGGGTCAGCCGGGAGCGCGGCCGGCTGCTCGAGTCAGGGATCGCGCCGGTGGTCAGCGCCACGATCCATCCCTCGGCCATCCTGCGGACCCGGGAGGAGGCTGTGAGGGAGTCAGAGCGGGAGGCGTTCGCCTCGGACCTGCGCACGGTGGCAAGCGCTCTCTCGTAAGCGCAAGGCTCGGGAGTCCTAGCGGTACTCGGGGGCGAAGGCCACGTAGCGCCTGTGGCGGAGTAGCCGCCGCAGGACGCTCCGCGAGCGGGGGTGCGTCGAGAGCCGGAACTCCGGCTTCAGCGTGGCCGACTGGTAGTAGGAGATCATCTGCACGCGCCGGTGCCCGGCGGCGAACCTGAAGAAGAGCCGCAGGAAACGAGGACTCTCCTGGCCCCACACCCCGTACTCGCTGAAGGTGAAAGGCTTGTTCCGCCACAGGCGATAGCGGTAGAAGCGCTCGAACGCCCGGACGGCGAGAAACGGCGAATACCAGGTGGTGCCGACCCAGTCGACGTACTCCGAGCCGGGCCACCAGTGGCGCGGATGATTGCGGGCGATCTCGGGGTTGCCGAACGACAGCGGTACCCACATGAACGCCACAGGCGGCGTGGCGAGCGCGGCCGAGGCGGTGCGCACAGGCGCCATGCACAGGCGGCCCAGCCGCGCGTTGATCGCGGCCACGTCTCCACCACGGACCACCAGAACCGCGCGCCGCCAGGCCCGCTTGAACATCCGCGTCGAGAAGGCGCTACCGCGCGAGCGGCCGCTGTGGGTGTACGCCGAGTAGGGGTTGTTGGCGTTGTTCATCTCCGAGAGCAGCCGCAGGTAGGTCGGTCGTCCGTGCTGGGCGAGCACGCGGTTGAGCGCGAGCAGGAAGCCGTCGCCCTCACCGGCCGCCAGGTCGGCGGGCGAGAGGCCGGTTCCCTTCGTGGACACGGCGAGGGCCGCGCGCGACCGGGCCCGGTCACTGGTCTGCAGAAGCCGCTCGAGGAAGCGCACGTCGGAGGCCCCGCTGCGCCAGGAAACGAAGTACTGGAAGACCGCCGGGTGCTTGCCGGACTGAGCGGTGAAGTCATCGATCGCGCCGGCGTGGTAGCCGCCGATGCCTGAGTGGAAGACCTCGCCGCGTGCCGGTGCGTAGGCCGCGCCGTGGGCCGCGGCAGGCGCCAGCAGGCAGGCGAAGAGCAGAGCGAACAGGACTCGTGCGCGGCGCACAGGTGTTTCATCGACCGATAGCCGTGAGTCCGTGAGCGGTGGGGCAAACCGCTGGCCACGGCGCCCGCGCATAGGGCTTGATCACTGTGCCGACCGCCGGGTCCCACGGCAGGGCTGTCAGCCCACCAGGCCGCGCGCGCAGGCCGGCGACGGCCTCTCGCCGGTCTCGCGCACGCTTTGGGTGGACACCCACTCCGCGAGCTCCGGAAGCCCGTCGGTGAGCTCGCGCCGCGCCCGGAAGCCGAGCAGCTCCTCGGCTCTACGCACGGCTGCGAAGCAGTGCCGGATGTCCCCGGCGCGAAACTCGCCTGTTATATCCGGAGCGAGCTGCGATTCGAGCGCCGCGGCGATCCGCCGGGCAAGCTCGCGACCGTGATGGTGCGCCCGGTAGCGACGTTGATGGCCTGCCCGGC